>SLLF01000020.1 GCA_007134175.1 Kiritimatiellia bacterium
GGCGCGACCGCGACCCGGCCGAAAGCCTGGACTTGTTCCGCCGCATGCGTGCCGGTGAATTCCCGGACGGGGCCTACGTGCTGCGGGCAAAAATCGATATGGCCTCGCCCAACCTGCATCTGCGCGACCCAGTCCTCTACCGCATCAAGCGGGCCCACCACCATCGAACGGGCGACCAGTGGTGTATTTATCCCATGTATGACTTCGCCCACGGCCTTTCCGATGCTATCGAAGGAGTCACCCATTCCATTTGCACCCTGGAATTCGAAGTGCACCGTCCCCTGTATGATTGGCTGCTGGAGCAGCTCGATACGCCGTCGCGCCCGCAACAGATCGAGTTTGCCCGGCTCAACATGACCTATACGGTCATGAGCAAGCGCCGGTTGCTGCAACTGGTACAAGAGGGCCTGGTCAGCGGTTGGGACGATCCCCGCATGCCCACCCTGTGCGGTATGCGGCGCCGTGGTTATCCGCCTGCCGCACTCCGGTCCTTTTGCGAGGCGGTCGGGGTGACCAAATACGACAGCCTGACCGACGTTGCGCTTTTGGAGCACCATGTACGCACCACATTGAACCGGCAAGCGGCCCGCCGGTTAGCGGTGCTCGACCCGCTACGGGTCAAGCTCACCAACTTCCCGGGCGACACGCTGACGGTGGACGCCATCAATAATCCTGAAGATCCTGCGGCCGGCACCCGGCCGCTGACGTTCGGACCGGAGCTGTGGATCGAACGTTCGGACTTCGCCGCGGAACCTCCACCAAAATTCTATCGCCTGGCACCGGGTAAAACCGTGCGTTTGCGCTATGCCGGTTTCTTGACTTGCGAGCAGGCACTATACGCGGACGACGGCCACGTGCAGGAACTGCACTGCCGGTGGGATCCGCCGGAGGCCAAGTGCAAAGTCAAAGCAACAATTCACTGGGTATCCGCCACGGAGGGGGTGGCGGCGGAGATCCGCTGCTACGATCGACTCTTCAATGAGCCCGACCCCCTCAAGGACAAAGACCAGGATTTTCGAGCCTGCTCGAACCCCGATTCGCTCAAGGTGGTGCAGGGCTACGTGGAGCCCGCCTTGCAGGAAGCCGCACCGGGTGAGTCGTATCAATTCGAACGGTTAGGCTATTTTTGCTGTGACGCGCTCGATCACCACCTGGATCGGTTGGTGTTCAATCAAACGGTAGCCCTTAAAGACGTGCGCTTTAAACCAAATCGATAAGATCGCTGACCGAATCGTCGCCGCCCGACTTTTTGGGTGGCGGCGTATCTCTCTTTTCCCTGCGGTCGGGCTTGCCATCTGTGCTGCGGCGGCTGCGACGGCTGCGGCGGCCACCACGGCCACCACCACGTTTACTAGTGTCGGACCGACCACCACCATCATCCATCGCCTTGCGGAGGGTACTCCCGCGCAGCGTCTCTAGACCGGCCGCCACCGCCTGCTCCTCGAGGGCCTTGTCGTTGGTAATGACCAAAGCCGACGGGTCCGCCAGTTTCAGCGCCAGCGCACAAAGTGCTGCGCTATCCTCGGCGTAGCGAACCGTCAGCGACTTGTAGGTTCCACCATCCGGGACTTCACGCAGCGGACGGCCTTCAAACAACACCACCGCCTTAATCTTCTCCCGTTGCACAAACGCCGCCACTTGCTGCAAGACGGCAAACTGATCGCGCGGGGAAAGTCGCTCGCGGCCACCGCCGGCTTTCACGCTGGCTGCATCAATGAGGTGCAATAGCGATGATGGACCAGGCGGCTCACACTCGTCTCCGCCACTCCTCCATCTGTTGCTCAATCGTTTCCAAAACAGCATCGTCTTATTCCTTTACACGGTCTCCACGGACCGGTTTCGTATCGAGCACCTGGCGCACCATCCGGGCTAGCTGCTGATGCTCAAACGGTTTGGTCAAGAACCATACATCGTCAGCCAGCACGCCTTGTTCATCCAGTGTCCCGGCGGAATGGCCCGACATGTAGAGCACCCGCAACTGCGGACAATGCACCCGCAACGACTGGTATAACTGCTTGCCATTCATTCCCGGCATAATCACATCCGTCAACAACAAATCCAGTTTCCATTGATGTGCTTCGGCTACTTGGATGGCCTCTTTGGGAGTCGGCGCGGTCAATACCGTGTAGCCCAGCCGCCCCAAATACATCTGGGTAAGATCCAGAATCGCCTCCTCGTCTTCCGCGACCAGAATGGTTTCGTGCCCCCCCACCGGGGCGGCATTACTCTCTCCCGGTTCCGCCATAACCGCCGACCGGTCACGGGGCAGATAAACAGAGAACGTCGCCCCGTCCCCGGGAGAACTGTCTACCCGGACAAAGCCATTGTTCTGGCGGGCAATCCCGAACACGGTGGACAACCCCAGTCCGGTTCCTTTGCCTAGCGGTTTGGTAGTGAAAAATGGATCAAAAATCCGGTCCAACAGCGTCGCCGGAATACCCGTCCCGGTATCCCGCACCGCGATACGCACGTATTCGCCGGCCGGGCGATCCGCCGGCTTGAACCAATCACTCGCGCTGACCCGGCTATTGCGCGTCATAACGGTCAAGGTCCCGCCTTGCGGCATGGCGTCACGGGCGTTCAGTGCCAGATTCGTCACAATTTGATCAACCTGCGCCGGATCCATGCGGACCGGCCACAGGCGGGTTCCCGGATCCCAATCCACGCGGACCATTTCGCCTAGCGACCGTTTCAACAACCCCATAACCTCTTCCACGGTTTCATTCAACTCCAAACGCTGGGGACGCGCCACTTGCTTGCTGGCATAGGCCAATAACTGCCGAGTCAACTCGGCCGCTTCGCGCGCCGCCACCTTGATGGTCTGCAACTCCTCGTGCAACGGGGAGCCTTCCTCACACGACAAGGCCGACATCTCTGCAAATCCGATGATGGTCTGCAGTTTATTGTTGAATTCGTGGGCTATACCGCCCGCCAACAGACCGACACTCTCCATCTTCTGTGCATTTACCAGTTGGGCACTCAATGAGGCCCGGTCGGCTTCCACCTGCTTGCGGTCGGTAATATCAATGATCGTACCGCGCAGACTCGTGGGCAGGCTGCTATTCGTGCCAGGCCGTATCATCACGCGCACCCACCGCTGTTGGCCGGTTTCCGCCTGGAACGGTAGTTCCTGATCCCACGGCGTTCCTTGTTCCCGGGCAGCCGTCAGCGCCTCCTCCAACGCCTTCCGGCCGTCAGGGGTATAGGCCTGCAACCATTCATCCAGGCTGACGTCGGTGGCTGGCGTGGGCCACTCGTAAATCTTGCGCACCTCTTCCGACCAGCGTACGCGTTGTGTCGCGGCGTCTAGCTCCCACTGCCCAATCCCCTCCAAATGGTGTGCGGCCAATTCGCCGTCGTCCAGTCGAGCCGCCAACGTCTCGGTTTGACGTCTAGCCTGAAGCGCACCTTCCAGCAGCCCCAGGGTTTCGCGCTGGGATTGTTCCAGTGCCCGGTTGACCGTCTTCAACTTCTCCCGCTGCTTGTCCAACTTGCGGTTCGCTTCCATCAAATCCCGCTGCAAAAGCGCAACCCGGGAGAAGGCCGCCAGTTGGTAGCGCAGCGCGCGATCACCCAGAGGCAACTGGATAAACCCGTCCGCTCCATCATCAAGACACCGTAGCGCCTCATCCTCCCCGGTTACCGAATCCAGCGTGAAGATCACTATCACATGGGCCGATTTTAGATCGGTGCGAATCTCCCGGCACAAGGATCTGCCGTCACATTCATCCCGGCCCGCAGCCAACAGCACCAACATAGGCAGACCGCTGCGTACGCGTTGCAGGGCCGTCACGGCATCTGACGCCGTGTCCACCTCGTAGCCCGCTGCTTCCAGCGCCGACTGGACGGGTTGCAATGCCGCCGCGTCAGGATCCACCAGCAATATGCGCATGGCATTATTGATCATCATTCGCCAATCTCACTCTCACACCCCATACATCTCAAAAATCTTCCTCTTGCATCCTGACCATTTGCCATGCCGTGTCAATCTTTATTGACCTGAATTCAAAGCGACCAAGTGGCCTGGACCGCCAGCGGCACGCGTTGACAGCAGGCCGGTTCATCCACACGCACGTTGTTCACCTTGGCCGCCACCGGATAGCCGGTCAACGGTACGTCCCGGGCGACTGCAATTTCCGCCAAATCCGTCGGCCGAAACCGGCGTTGGTCCAGCCAGACCGCCTCCTCGTGGCCATGCAGAATCAAGGGCATGCGGGCATGATACGGTCGCATGGTCACATCAGCAGGACGGGTAATAATAGCGAAGCTAACACACTCCCCCCCCTCCCGATCATTCCATACAGCCCACAGTCCAGCCAGTGCCAGGCAGGGAACGGTCGGCCGGTGAAAGTAGTAAGGGATTTTGGCTCGTCCCTTGGATCCGGGCACCCATTCGTAGAACCCACTGGCCGGGACCAAACAACGACGATAGCGGGCAGCGTCACGAAAGGCAGGCTTGGACCAGATGGTTTCAATCCGGGCATTGATCAGTTTGTGGGCTGCCGTTGCCGGCGAAGCCCAGGCCGGGATCAATCCCCATACGGCATGCTCCACCTCCGGTCCAGACCGGCCCGCAACAAGAATGGTCGCGGGCTGCCCTGGAGCCAGGTTATAGCGGGGCCGCCACGCGACATTCGGCGGGTTCAGCACCCCAAAGCGGTCACGCAACGTCGCAGGGTCTATTTCCTGAACAAAACGTCCACACATGAGCGATACCCCTCCCTGAACCCAACCGTAGGTCCGCCCTAATCCCGCTCCGTGAATTCGACATCGATATAGTCACCGCCCGGCGGCGGATGTGGGCGGGCCGCTTGCTCTTCCATCTTGTGCCATTGCCGTTTCAACCAGGCCAGGCGCACCGCCCAGGCCAGACCGCCCAGTACCACCATGCCCAGCACCACCATGAAAACGAAAAACCCCAGCAAGGCCGCCAATCCCAGGGCCAGGATAGAGCCCAGCATCCCCAGGATCCGCACCAGCAAGTTGGGCCGGCGGCCAGGTAAACCGTAATCCACCCGATACTGATAGATGTGCATGGGCATAACGGTAGTACTATGACCGCTTAGACGGCGGGATCAACCCTTAAAACCAGCAAATCCAATTGCAATGACTTGACAGCGCTCGGTAACACGCTATGATTCGTCCTCATTGCAGTGGCGGGGTAGCTCAGTTGGTAGAGCAGAGGACTGAAAATCCTTGTGTCGGCGGTTCAATTCCGTCCCTCGCCACCAGCCTTAAAACACTGCAAGTAAAGGCTTAAATACTGACCAGAACGCAGTTTCCCCCACTTTCCGTTTTTAGCCATTTGAGCGCTTTTAGGCGGTTTTGGGCGGGCTAATTGGCAACAAATTGGCAACAAATTGAGGAGGGCAAAAACACCGGTCGCTTCTCACAGATTTGTCCAGCCGGGGATCTTGATGTGCGCACCATCTGATCAATGTCGGTGTTGTGCAGACAAAAAATATGGGCCGAGGACTCCGCTGAGGTTGATCAACTGTTCTTCCTCAGGATTATCTCCGGCAATGTCATCCAGGAGAAACCGGTCTCAGCGGTTGTGTGAATTTTGAGGTCCTGCGGCAGCAATGGCATGATCAGGGTTTTGAAAAACCGTATCGGATCGGCATCGAAGTGGGCTTGCAAAGCATTGGCCAGATTCTCCTGATTCCGCTCCTGCGCCAGCATCCGGTCTAGAGTTTGGAGCGCCTGAGCTCGCCCACCAAGACGGCCCTTCTTATTGCCGTTGGGCGGACGGTTGCCCGGCGCAAAGCGGCCAGTCTCATCACGTCGGTACTCCACGTGGGCCGTGGTGAATGGTGGTGTGCTGTTCATTGATTATTTATCCTTCATGGACACAATACGGGCCATCGACAAGCCGCGCAGCGGGTTGTAGTGGTCGCGCCATGACTGCTGTGGACGGTAGTGGGCCATATCGGAATGGCGTACCGTATTGATATCAGTTTATCACTACACAAGGGCGCGGTAACCGGATTTTAACCGGGGGTGTGAGTGAAGTGGCACAGCAGGTAAGGGAAAGAAAAGAGAATGCTATACTAGACACGAACCCGAACGTAAAACGACGATGCGTCGTTGTCTAGCCATGCAGGTGTCTTATCTAAGCAGCGCAATGTCAATATACACTGACTGACCCCGTTTTCCCTGACCCCGTTTTCCCCATGTTCTTTCAGCCAAAATTTAACCTGTTGTCCGAATGGAGATTCCTCTTCGATTTGGCCAAGACGCCGCTAGAGAACTGTTCCGCAGACATCCGGGACGAGACGGTCATGTTTCAAGCCAGAAGGGAAGCATTCGCAGCGCCGCTCTTGCGGTCACCTATCGCGTCGTAAAGGGCCAGCATCAGATTGCGCCCGCTATCGAACAACCGTTCCATGGTCCATCCGCCGGGTTCATAAATATAGGGGTAACGCACTCTCAATCCCTGGCCGGACATGGCGTAGAGCATCAGCTTCCCCGGCGGTCCTGCGGCCACCTTCACCTTGAACCCGCTTTCGGGGCCACACCGGATCACCTCTGGCTCCCGCTGCATCAGCGCCTCGGCATAGCGGTTGGTGCGGGCTTCAGCCCTTGGTGTGCGCCAATTGCCCGTTTGCTGAGGGCCGTGAATATCCCAAAAGTACTCGGCTTCCCCTCCGGTATCCTTGAGCCAGGTTGCCTTGAATAAATCGATGGTTGAAAACTTTCCGTTTGTCTCCCACAACCGGTTGTGATCTCTTTCGCCGGCCGCATAGATTTCCGGATTGCCCCGCATGCGCAGATTGGTTCCCACGTTGGGATCCTGCGCCGCCTGAAAGGCAAGGCCATGTATTGCCTGATAACGCCCGTCCGGATTCAAGTCCGGATACACAAAAAACTCCGCGTTTTGTCGCAACGCAATGGCTCGTGGGTCATCACTTACCAGAAAATCCACCATCCCCTCAAGCACCCAGTTCCCGGTGAATTCGAAGGCATGCTGACCGCAGGCGAGCATGACCTTGATTTTAGCACTTCGACTTTTCGAATCCGTGATCCGGTAGGCGATTACTTTCTGGCGGGGTATGACCGGATCATCCGGATAATCCCCGTTCCTCGGCCAGCCGTTGGTCATGCCGATTACTCCTTGATCGTCCCCGCTTGGCGTTGGCAAAACACAAGGCTGCTTCATCACGGTTGCTGTATGCCGCTCGACCATTTCAGGCGTATAGGCAGGCAGCGGATGCTTTAAACCACGCCATGCCTCGATAATGTAGTAGTCATATCTGGCATTGTATTGGTACTGGAGTTTAAGAGGTTTGGACATCCGCTGATTCCCTGTTTTCGCAGCAGATTAAAGGGAAATCCGCCTCCTGTCGAACAGGAACTAGCTATAGTGTATTCGCTGCCCCGTCCCGGGGCGAAGAACAGGTTTCAGCCAATATGGAGCAGTTGAACTGCTCGGCAGTATGGCGAAAGACAAGGTTGGCGAAGACGGAGATGTCGACTTCATCCCGCAGGCGCGGGACTACGCTTGACCTGTCAACACTTTACACTAATTCAGTTCTTGCCCACGAACCAATCAGCGCCGCGCCGATGAGGGTCCTCGGAATGATGGACCGGGATCCGCCGTTTCCCCTTTGTCATCCCGAGCTTGTCGAGGGATCTCGCCGAAGGCGTCTTTTTGATTTGGCCAAGACGCCGATGACACCTGTTCCCTCAGACAAACGGGGCGGCCCAGATCTTACAGGCATGAGAAAACGGACGACGTGTGGCGGGACTACGTGTATGGGGACTAGGCGTAGAGGGACTACGTGTGATCGGATTATATGTACTCCCCCCGTAAATCGGAGGCGACGCCAAAGCATCCGGGTCCATCCATCTGTGGTTTGCTTTCCGGGCTAACGCGTAAGCGGGTCGACTAAGCGTAGCCGGTTAAGGGTGGCGAGTAAGGGTAACTCATTCGCCAACCGGCGAATACCCAGCGGTGACAAAGCACCGCCCTCCAGGGAAGACCCTTTACACCCAGTCCCGCACGCAGTCTCGCGCCCAGTCAGCAAGAAAGGTATCAGGTGCCCCGCCTACTTCCGCAGCATGCGGCGCCGCCAGCCCAGCAACGCCAAGCCGCCCAGCACCAGGATACCACCCGTACCCGGTTCCGGGATGACGGTCAGGGTCACACTGGGGTTGTTGTAGTTGATGCGGAACAAGGTCCCATCCTCCTCGAACTCCGTCCCGTCCAGCAATTCGGTTCCATCCGCCAATTTGAAATGGCCGGTCAAGCTGCTGTAGCCGGATAGGATCGTAAACACATCTTCCAGCTCCGGGGCGAATCCCGGCAACAGGTTCAACGACAACTGCACGCCGTCCCCTGTCGTCGCGAGGATTAGATCAGGATTGTAGGAAGCTTCCGGGGTGCCCGTCTTCGCGAACAACAACCGGTCGTATTGCAAATTATCTTCCGCGTCGAGTTCGGCGCTATATAGGTCCAGCCGCAGCATCGAGCCTTCATTGAAATTGACGGGGAAGTTTTCGAACCTCAGGGTCCCGACTTCCCCAACCCGGCCGGGATCCACGATCGCCCCGGCATTCAGA
>SLLF01000007.1 GCA_007134175.1 Kiritimatiellia bacterium
CCGGTAACGGCATTCAGATAGGTCTGCAGAACGTTAATTCAAGTTCCGACTCGGAATTCAATAACGAGGCGGGCGGAATCGTCAACGTGACCCGGTTGGCTTCTGAAACCGAAGGGATCGGGGTTACCTTGTTCGGGATGCTCGACACAAGCCACCGCGCCGGCGCGGATTTCACTAATGAGGGCACCGTCAATATCGACGAAAGTGCCGAGCTCCAACTCAGGCAGCGCAGGCACGGTACCAGCGACGGCAATAGTGATGTTCGGTTCGCGCGCTTTGACAACCGGGAGGGCGGCGTGCTCCAGATCGGGGATGTCGGCTCCACGACGGCAGCCGGAGGACTGCGATTGGTCGGTGCTACCTACAATACTGAAACAACTTATGGTATGCGCTTCGAAAACGAGGGGGAAGTCAACCTGTATGGCGGGAGCTACATCACGGTGACCAGCACCGCCGCCGCTCCTGGGTGGACGTTTACCAACGCGCCAACGGGCACCATCACGCTGCGTGACAGCAGCAGCATCGGCGCCGACGACCGCTATTTGGTCTTCGACAACGACGGCACATTCCACAAGACGGGAACCGGCGTGTCGGTCGTTGATTCGGGTGATGACGCGTCCGCGGCGGCGGTCAACCGGGGCACGATTCACGTACAGGAGGGTGAGCTCGATTTTCGTCTGTCCTTGGACAACGAGGGTACGATTCAGGGGGGCGGCACGCTGACGACCCCGGGCCTGATCAGCTCGAACGGCTCGATCGAGCCGGGCAACAGCGTCGGCACCCTGACCTTCAATTTGTCGGACGATCAGGGTGAAATAGATTTCCAGGCCGCAACGGTCTTTGCCTTTGAGCTGGGGGCCCCCGGCAACAACGACCAGATCGCGTTCACCGGATTGCGTGACGATGGCGTGAACGTGTTGTTCAACGACAACACCGTCAACATAATTGACATCGGCGGGCTGGCACCGGGCACTTATACGCTGTTTACCTTTGACCAGGGCGACGCATACAATGGTGGACTGACGCTAGGCAGCGGTTTGGAAGACTACGCCGGCAGCGGTTTTGTCTACGACACCAACAGCATTTCCCTGACGGTCATTCCCGAGCCCGGAACCGGCCTGCTGTGGCTGACGGGATTGTTCGTGGTCTATCTGGCCAAGAGACGTATGGCGTAACATCTAGTCGGCTAACCATATGCGAAGGGACTCAGCGTGATCACCATGGGGATAGTGTGCCCAGATGCGTGCGGCTTACAGCGTGAGGCCACCCGCAGAAATGAGGTTAACGGTCCGCTGTCACCGGCAGATTACTCTCCTGGATTCACGTTGATCGAGTTGTTGGTGGTGATCGCCATCATCGGCATGTTGGTCGCCATGCTGTTGCCGGCTACCCAGGGTGCGCGGGATATGGCCGACCGTATGACCTGCGCCGCCAATTTGCGCGGCCTTTCATCGGGCCTCCTTTTGTACGCCGGCGATCACGAGGGCTGGTTCCCCAACCAGGACCGCGAAAGTGCCGCACGCTTCTGGGATGAAGATCAGGCCCGCAGCCTGTGGAATGATTATTTCAGCGGCCAGTTTCGGCGCCGCTTGGATCTGGTGATCTGTCCCGGGGTTCGCCATCGCGAGAGCCGTCTCCAGATCCGTACCCACAATCCCCGCCCCAGTACCTACTACCGGTTTGTGGTCGGACGTGGTTATCGCCGGGACACACTGGGCGCCGGCTGGCACGGCTGGCGCTCGAGCGCGACAGGGGACAGCAGTACCGCTACGCCACTCCCGTCCACCGGCTTAATCGGGAACACCCCGCATCCTCTCTCGGCATCGCAGCAGCCGATCATTGGTGAATCATTCGCGGATGACCACATTATCCGCATCCCGAACAATGGCAACTATCCCATTCAGCAGGGGCATACGGACGGAGTAAATACAGCCTTCGCGGCAGGGAATGTGCAGTGGTCTTCCGGCCGAACCGCCGCTGATTTCGATAACATCATCAGCCTCTGGGGCGTCCACCATATGCGGTGGTGATCCGACAATAAGAGGGAGGCTCTTGCACAACCTGTCGTGCCATGGGCGGTCCCGCCCATGAATCACGGGTAAGTCTTGCCTGCGCGGTACGCACAATCAGGTGCCCGTGCCACCGAGTGTGGCTGGAGGTTTTGCAAGAACCTATACGGTTCGAAATGGCTTGGCGAGCTGCTATTTCCTCAAGCTGGCTCATTTCCGAGATGCCCACGATCGCCGTGCTTACAGGGAAGCTCCATACGTGCCCGAGCGACTGGGCGATGTTTTCGCATTGATAGTATACCGGCGTTAGGGCGACACTGATGGCATGCAAACTGCAGGAGTTATAGTTTGGCTACGGCGCGATTTACGGTTGGCGGATCACCCCGCCTTCACGGCGGCGGCGCGGCTACGAGTGCCGGTCTACCCCCTCTATATCTGGTCGCTGGAAGCGGAGCACCCCTGGGCGCCCGGCGGAGCCAGTCGCTGGTGGCTGCACCATTCGCTGGCTCATCTTGAAGAGACCTTGCCGCAACGCGGGTCGCGCCTGCTCATCCGTGTTGGCAACGCCTTGGATGTCCTGCGCGATGTGCTGCAATCAACCGGTGCCGATACGATCTATTGGAGTCGCAGCTATGAACCGGAGCGCTTGGCCATCGACCAATCGGTCAAGGCAACGCTCCGCGCCGAGGGCTACACGGTGCGATCGTTCAATGCCGCGTTATGGCATGAACCATGGACGATCCGTAATAAAAGCGGTGATCCGTACCAAGTCTTTACCCCGTTCTGGAAGGCGTGCCTGGCCCAGCCGGAACCCGACGACCCGTTATCGGCACCCAAGCGGCTCACGGCGCCGGATCAATGGCCGGCGTCGGACGCATTGGCGACACTGGCCCTGCTGCCCCGTGTCAAGTGGGACGCCGGTTTCTACAGGCACTGGACACCGGGCGAGCGCGGTGCGCATGACCAGTTGACGGCCTTTTGTGACGGGACCGTAGCCGCCTATAAGGAGGCGCGCGATCAGCCCGGCCAATCAGGCACGTCGCGCCTCTCACCCCACCTCCATTTCGGCGAAATCAGTCCGCGCCAGATTTTCCATGCCGTACAGACCGCCGCCCAGCAACAAACCGTGAAGGGTATGATGCAAGGCGCAGAGCATTTTCTGCGCGAAATGGGCTGGCGCGAATTCGCCCACCACCTGCTGTTCCACTTTCACCAAACCCCGACGCAACCGCTGCGGGCCGAGTTTGCCGATTTCCCCTGGCGCACGGATGCTGAACAACTGGCCGCCTGGCAGCACGGGCGTACCGGTTATCCGATTGTTGATGCGGGTATGCGCGAGTTATGGCATACGGGCTGGATGCATAACCGGGTACGCATGATTGTGGCGTCGTTTCTGGTCAAGGACCTGCTGATTAGCTGGCAGACAGGAGCGGCTTGGTTTTGGGATACGCTGGTGGATGCCGATCTGGCCAACAACACTCTGGGCTGGCAATGGACCGCTGGCTGCGGCGCGGACGCGGCACCCTATTTCCGCATTTTCAATCCGGTGCTGCAGGGGAAGAAATTCGACGGTGATGGTGCCTATGTGCGCCGCTGGGTACCGGAACTTGCCGGCTTGCCGGACGATTGCCTGCACCGCCCCTGGGAGGCCGATGCCGCTACGCTGACGGCGGCCGACGTGGAATTGGGCCGCACCTATCCCCACCCCATCGTGGATCATAAAGCCGCTCGCGACCGCGCCCTGGAAGCCTTGGCACAAACCAAGAACTGAATGCGTATGGCGGCCGCGACACCACTTTCCTTGCGCGCGTATGTCTGGCGACATCGTCGCCGCATTGTCACCGGCTTCGCGCTGGTGCTGGCCAGCGTGGGGATTCATGTCGGGATGCCGTTCATCACGCGCTACGCCGTGGATGCCTTGCGTGAGGGAGCAGTGCCCCCGCTGGTCATTGCCGGCTATGCGGGTGCCTACCTGCTAGCGGCGTTGGCGATGGCCATATGCGGTGTGCATATGCGCCAAATCCTGCTGGCGTTGGGGCATCAGGTGGAATACGAGATTCGCCGCGATGTGTTCAATCACCTAACCCGGATGGATGCTTATTTCTACCAGCGCGAACGTACCGGCGACCTGATGACCAAAATGACCTCCGACCTCACCGCCGTGCGCGAGTTTGTGGGGCAGGGCTTGTTTCAGGGCGCACGTACCGCCATCGGCTTTGTGCTTGCGTTTGGCATTATGTTTGCCCTTAACGTCCGGCTGGCGGCGGTAATGCTACTGCTGTTACCCGCCATCAGCGTGCTTTTCTTCTTTCTTATCCGGGTGCTGCGCGTGCGTTATGAGGCGTCACAGGAACAGTTCTCCCGTATTTCCAATTTCTCGCAGGAAAGCTTTGCCGGAATACGCACCCTGCGCGGCTATGCCATCGAAGCGCGGCAACAAGCGCGTTTCGGCCTGCTGAACCAGGAATATATCAAATTGCAAATGGGGCTGAGCCGCGTCGAGCGCCCGTTATGGCCGACCATGGTGCTGTTGTTCGGACTAGGCGTGGTCGCCATCCTCTGGGTGGGCGGACGCCAAGTGGTGGCCGGCGACTTGACGATCGGTCAGTTCGTCCAATTCTCGCAATATCTGTTCATCCTGCAGTGGCCGATGCTGGCGCTGGGCTGGACAATCAATCTGCTGCAACGCGGCAGGGCAAGCTGGCAGCGAATAGCCACTATTTTGGAGGCGGACCCGCGAATTGCCGACCATCAGGATACCGACCACCGCATCACTGAGGTTCACGGCGACATCCGGTTTGAGCGGGTACGTTTGACCATGGGCGCCACGCCGGTGCTGCACGACATCCAACTGCACATCCCGGCGGGACAGACGTTGGGCATCACCGGCCCGACGGGCAGCGGCAAAACCCTGCTGGCCTCCTTGCTGGCGCGCTTGCTGGACCCGACCCAAGGCCGCGTCACGATTGGCGGTTGCGACCTGCGCCAAATTCCGCTGGACGTCTTGCGCCAACACGTGGGTGTGGCGCCACAGGAAGCCTTTCTCTTTTCCGATACGCTGGCCAACAACATCGGTTTTGGTCTGGCCGAGCCGGATGCGGAAAAGATATTCGCCGCCGCACAACTGGCCGAGCTCCATCCGGATATTGAAACATTCCCCGATCAATTCGACACCTGGTTGGGCGAACGCGGCGTTACGCTTTCCGGCGGCCAGCGCCAGCGTACCGCTATCAGCCGCGCCCTGGCGCGCGATCCCGCGATTCTTATTCTGGATGACGTCTTTTCCGCTATCGACACGCAAACCGAGGCGGCTATCCAGGCACGACTGCGCCCGGTGCTACAGGACCGGACCACCCTGATTATCAGCCACCGCGTCTCTTCCTTGCGCCATGCGGACCGGATCATCGTCCTGCAAAACGGTTGTATTACCCAGTCCGGGACACACGCGGAACTGGTGCAACAACCCGGCTACTACCGCGAACTGGACGAGGTGCAGCGCCTCGAAGCCCGTTTGGAGGGGGAGGCATGATCAAGGAACCGGAACAGGACGTGGCGGGCAAGTTGTTCGATCCGTACCTCACGCGCCGGCTCTTACGCTATGCACGGCCCTACCGCTGGTGGCTGGCGGCCTGTATCGCGCTGATCCTGGGCATGGCCTTGATCCAAAGCTATTTGCCGGTCTTGATCCAGCACGCAATCGACCGCTTCCTGTTGAACGAGGACGGCTCGCTGGACACGGCCGCACGAGTTGCGGGCCTGACGCGGATTGGCTGGCAGTACATCGCCTGGGCGGTGCTGGCCTTTGCTATCCGCTACGCACAAAGCTACGGTATGGCGTGGATCGCCGAGCACATTATCTTCAACATGCGGGCCGATATCTTCGCAAAAATCCTGCGGTTGCCACTGAGCTACCTCGACCGGCATCCCGTGGGCCGCCTGATGACCCGCGTCACGTCCGATGTCGACGCCATGCAGAAGATGGTGTCCGACGGCTTGGTGGGATTGATAGCGGACGCTTTCGTGCTGCTGGCGATCATGGGGTTCATGTGGCATTTGAGCCCGCAACTGGCCCTGACGCTGTTCGCGGTCTTCCCGCTGTTGATGGCGGTAATGGGCTGGATCAACTGGAACACGCGGCGCGCTCACCGGCGTGTGCGCCACAAGCAATCGGCCCTGAACGCACACTTGCAGGAAATGATTACGGGCATGTTGACCCTGCAACTGTTCAACCGCGAACCGCAGGCCCAGGCAGAATTTGACCGCCGTAATCAGGAGCTGCGCGGTGGCTGGCTGGAAACGGTGCGCTGGATCAGCTACTTCTTCCCGTCCATGGAGGTGCTCAACGCACTCTCCATCGCCCTGGTGTTCAGTGTCGGCGGCTGGCTCCTGTGGCAGGATGCTGATACGGTAACGATTGGCGTCATCGTCGCGTTCATGGCGTACGTGCGCGATTTCTTTCGGCCACTGGAGGATCTATCTGAAAAATCGACCGTGTTCCAGTCCGCAATGGCCTCCTCCGAGCGCATCTTCCAGTTGCTGGACGAGCCGGAAGTCCTGTACGACCCGCCACAACCCGTCGCACTCGACCCCTTTCGCGGCGCGGTCGATTTTGATCGGGTGTGGTTCGCGTACAACAGCGAAGACTGGGTGCTGAAGGATCTCTCCTTTTCCATCGCGCCCGGCGAGGCGGTGGCGATCGTGGGGGCCACCGGGGCCGGTAAGACCTCGATCATTAGCTTGATTAACCGCTTCTACGACGTGCAACGCGGACAGGTACGGGTGGACGGGCATGATGTGCGCGCCTATCGCCAGGCTGATTTGCGGCGGCGCATCGGCGTGGTGATCCAGGATCCGTTCATCTTCTCCGGCAGCATCGCGTCCAATATCGACCTGCATCAACCGGACATCGCGCGGGAGCAGGTCGTGGCCGCCGCCCGCTACGTCAATGCGCATCGCTTCATCGAGGCCTTGCCGGACGGTTACGACACGCCCTTGCAGGAACGCGGGATCAGTCTGTCGACCGGGCAAAAGCAACTGCTCGCGCTGGCGCGGGCGTTGGTGCAGGACCCGGATATCCTGTTGATCCTGGACGAGGCCACGGCCAATGTTGATACGGAATCCGAATTACTCATCCAGGACGCCTTGCAACGCTTGATGCGAGGACGCACCTCCATCTGTATTGCGCATCGCCTCTCCACCATTCGCGGAGTCAAGCGGATCCTGGTCATGCGCCATGGCGAACTGGTGGAGGAAGGATCCCATCAGGAACTGATCAGCCGCGAGGGCTATTACCGCCGCCTCTACGAACTGCTGGCCCATCAGCCGGTGTGACCCGAGAAGGTTTTTGACTCCGGCCATCAGCTGTACTACCCTTCGCGTCCAAATGGCGGGAGCATGAACATGGCGGATTATCTGGCGCGCGCGCGCGCGGTTATCGACACGGAAATTGAAGGGTTACAGGTGGTGCGCGACCACTTGCAACAGGGTTTTGAGGCGGCCGTGCAGGCGATACTGGCGGTCGTGCAGCGCGACGGCAAGGTCGTGGTGACGGGACTAGGCAAGAGCCTGCATATCGGCCAGAAGATCGCCGCGACGATGACCAGTACCGGCACACCGGCCGTGACCCTCCACCCAGCCGAAGCCCTGCACGGCGATATGGGTATCCTCCAGTCAGGCGACGTGGTACTGGCCCTTAGTTATACCGGCGCGTCCGACGAATTGCTAAGTTTGCTCCCCCTGATCAAGCGGGAAGCCGGCGCCATCATCGCCATGACCGGCGACCCGGCCAGCCCGCTGGCCCAGAACAGCGACATCGTCCTGACCGTTACAGTTCCACGCGAGGCCTGCCCGCTCAACATCTCACCCACCGCCAGTACCACCGCCATGCTGGCCATGGGCGATGCGCTGGCTATGGTACTGCTGGAGGCGCGCGGCTTTACCCGGGAAGACTACGCCAAGCTGCACCCCGGCGGCGCGATCGGACGCGCGCTGCTGCTGCGCATCAAGGATATCATGCGTACCGGCGACCGGGTGGCTCGCATCGCCCAGGATGCGACCGTTCAAGACGCGCTCTACGCCATGACCGCTGCCCGTGCCGGATCGGTGGTGATTGTCGCCGAAGACGGGACGGTGCGCGGCATCTTTACCGACGGCGATTTGCGGCGGCACTTGACGGACGGTATGAACCCCGCCACCGCCAAAACCGCGGCCGTCATGACGGCTCAGCCGGTCGTGCTGCGGGAAACCCAACTGGCGCTTGATGTGCTGGCCCACTTCCGCGAACATCAAGTCGATGATTTGATCGTGGTGGACGAGGCCGGCCACTTAGTCGGCATGATCGACATCCAGGACTTGCCGAAATTTAAACTGCTTTGAGGAGATGCGTTAACATGGGTGGTGCTTACAAAACATCGGCGGCGACGTGCCGCCTGCCAGTCGCGAGAGCGCCCGTTGCGCGGAATTGGTTTCGCGCGAACCGCTGGCTCGTCATGGCCGCGGCCGGCTTGGCCCTTACCGGCCGGGCGGCGGCGGAGGTACCCCTGGA
>SLLF01000238.1 GCA_007134175.1 Kiritimatiellia bacterium
CCGGGACCAGACCGCGTCCACCCGCGGCCCGCCATAGCCCGCCCACATACCGATAACGGTACCGGCCAGCAGCGCCAGTCCGGCAGCCATCGTACCCACCTGCAGCGAAAGACGGGCGCCATGCATCAAACGGCTGAGGATATCGCGGCCGAACGGGTCCGTACCCAGCCAATGGGCCGGGCCGGGTGCGCTGAGCAGCGCGTCGGCAGCCATCGCGTACGGGTCATACGGGGCCCACCACGGGGCACTGATCGCCATCACCGCAAACCCCACCGCCACCAGCAAGCCCAGCGCGGCCAGCCGGTTACGCGCCAACAAGTCGCCCCACACGCTCATCGTAGCGGGCGGGAGACGAATTGACTCGCGGCCCGGGCTGAGCAACTCCAAGACACCTTAGGGCTTGTCCCGTCCCTGAATCGTGGTTGTCGTCGTGTCCCGGGGCGTCCGTCGGAGCAAACGACTGCCGACTGTTTCATAAGTAATCGCACCATAACACGCATACAAACATAGGCGCGACCAGGCATGCAACCTCTTAGCCCGCATTTCTCACCGGAATTCCGGTCAATCTGATGCACCTGTGCGCCTCCCACGGCCTCGTGCCGTGGGAGCAGGAGTTTAGGCTGGCTATAGGCTGTGGCCAGAGCGAGCCCGCAGTGAGCGAGCACAGGAGTATAGCTTCTTTCGCGCTCAAATCGGGCGCTTTCCTCTACGTACAGTTGAATAGCGCGAGGGGGTTTGGCTCCCACGGCGCGAGGTGCCCGGTGAGAAATGCGGGTTAAAAGGACCCATCTTCCGGGCACTCCATACAGAGCAGGTTCGCCCCTTGGCAACGCCTTGCCGCACCAGCCCCTGCTGAACATCACTTTTTCTCGATTTCGGGCTGGACAAAGGGGGGCGGGTGTCGTATTAATCCACGCTCAATTCGATTTTGACCACCCACACCTAATGGAATTGGATGGAGTACTATGCCTAAGCAAAAAACACGAAAGTCGGTTGCCAAGCGGTTCAAGAAGACCGCGACCGGCAAAATCAAGCGTGAATGCACCGGACGTGGCCACTTGTTTACCAACAAGTCCACCAAGCAAAAACGACGGCTACGGGCCGGCGGGCTGGTGGCCGATGCCGACGTGAAGCGACTGATCAACTATTTACCCAAGTAATCGGAGACCGTTCCCCATGACACGAGCAACCAACGCACCGGCTTCGCGCCGTCGCCGTCAACGGCGTTTGAACCAAGCCAAAGGTTTTTACGGGGCCCGCAGCAAACTATTCCGCATGGCCACCGAATCGGTGGATCGGGCCATGGCGATGGCCACCGCGCACCGCCGCAAGAAGAAAACCGAATTCCGTGCCCTGTGGATTATGCGCCTGACGGCGGCCTGTCGCCAACACGACATTACCTATAGTCGATTCATGGATGGCGCCCACAAGGCTGACATCGGCTTGAACCGCAAGATGTTGTCGGAGATCGCGATTCACGATCCGGACGGGTTCGCCCAAATAGTGGCGCAGGCTAAATCCAAGCTGGCCTGATATGGCACCGTCGCTCTGCGTTCTGGCAGCCGGTATGGGTACCCGCTACGGTGGCCTGAAACAAATCGATCCGGTTGGTCCGCACGGCGAAACCATCCTCGATTATTCTATCTATGACGCCCTCCGCGCCGGTTTCTCGCGCGTGGTGTTTGTGATTCGGCGCGATATCGAGGAAGCCTTCCGCGACGCCATCGGCCGCCGCTTCGAGGCGCTGACCGACGTGGCGTATGCCTTTCAATCCCTGGATCAGGTCCCGGTGGGTGTGACTCCGCCCCCGGACCGCACCAAACCGTGGGGCACCGCACATGCCGTCTGGGCCGCCCGATCGGTCATCGATGAACCGTTTACCGTCATCAATGCCGACGATTTTTACGGGTCCAGCGCCTACCGCTCCATGGCGGGTTTTCTGGGCACGGTTCCGGCTGGTGGGTGTAACCACTACGCCATGGTGGGTTTTCAATTGCACAACACCCTGTCGGACCATGGCCACGTGGCGCGCGGGATTTGCCTGGTGGATGATCAAGGGGCTCTGCAACAAATCGAGGAGCACACGAAAATCCTCAAACGAGGGAACCATGCCGTCTCGCTCGGTCACGACGACCAGGAAATGTTATTGACCGGCAATGAGTGGGTTTCCATGAATTGCTGGGGTTTTACGCCGACGGTCTTCCCGCAACTGGGAACATACTTTGCCCGGTTTCTACAGGCCTATGCCGCTGATCCAAAAGCCGAGTTTTTCATCCCGCTGCTTATCGAGTCGTTGATCAAGGAAGGGAACGCGGATGTACGGGTGCTGCCCAGCCATGACGCGTGGTTCGGCGTGACCTATCGCGAGGATAAACCAGCCGTGACCGCAGCCATTGCCGACTTGAGCGCGCAGGGTGCCTATCCTGCCCCGCTTTGGCCGGTGCCCTGAATTGGGCAATTCCTGATTGCGGGAAACCCGACGACCCGGCATGCTCTCGATATGCGTTTTTTTACTGATCACCCCAGCCACACGCAATCGCTACTGCCCCCCGGACTGACCTGGGCACCGGTGCCGGACGCAACCCTGACCGCCGGGGAGCAGGCCGCCTGGCAATTGCTGGCCCCCGGCCGACGTCCTCACCTGGCCGAGTCAAGCGGTGGCCAGTATGCCGAGACTGCTCCGAGCCGGTCATTGCCGGGTCATGCGGTACCTGCGCCGGACGCAGGGGGCCAGCCGACACCGAGTGGGCGTAGTGGACCCGTATGGCAGCGCTGCGCGTTCCTGATTGATGACGCGCCCGGCTCACAGTTTGATGCGCTTAACGCCGGTGCCCGCACGGCAGACGAGTGGCCGCCGCATATAGTGGCGGTAGCCTTGACCGGTCGGCAATTCCACGGCCAGCGCGGTCGGCCTTGGCAAGCGCTATGCGGCAACCTGCACTTCACCGCGCAATATGCCGTCGACCTCGACGCGCACCGGGTGACCGCCGGTTTGACCGCCCTGCCCGCCGTCGCGGTGGTTCAGGCCATCCAAGCCCTCGCCCCACAAGCCCGGCTCCGTATCAAATGGGTGAACGACATTCTGCATGAAGGTGAAAAGGTCGCCGGTGTCATTACGGCCACGCAGGCCCAGGAAACGCGGATCAACCGCCTGACCATTGGCATCGGGATCAACGTGCGCAACCGACCGCAACTGACAACGGCGGAGCGTTCCATTCCTGCCGGAACCTTGTCGGCCCTCCAACTCGATCTGGGTGCGCTACTTTACGCGCTACTGGCCACGCTGGATGAAGGGGTCCAGCAGCTCACCGCCGATGCCGGAGTGGCGCTGGTCGCGTACTACCGGGAATACGCGGACTTTATCGGGCGCCGGGTGGTCTTGTGGCCCGAGGAGGAGGCCGCCAATCAGCCGCTGGCGGTCGGGCGGGTCATCGCCATGAACGACGATCTTGCGCTCTGTCTGGAAGGGATGACCTCTCCGATTCGGAAGGGACGCATGGGGTATTGATAGCCTTGGACACGTTCATTCCAGGTTTAGCGTTGCTGCTGCTGCTGGGCGGCTCCGCCTTTTTTTCCAGTGCGGAGGTTGCGCTCTTCTCCCTCACACCCCTGCATTTCAGGAAACTGCGGCGGATCGACCCTCCTATGGCCGAACGGTTACACACCCTGCTGCACCCGCCCACGCGCTTCCTTTCAACCATTCTGATTGGCAACACGCTGATTAATGTCTTGTTGGCGACGTTTGGCTACGCTTGGTTAGCCGCACGCTGGCCGGGCCACGCGGATTGGTTGATCGTGGGTCTGCTGACGGTGGTCCTGCTGCTGTTTGGCGAAGTGCTGCCGAAACGGTGCGCCTTTCTCTGGCCGCTACAGATGGCGCGGGGCTACGCACGTCCGTTAACCTGGATCATGACCGGGCTAACGCCCATGCGCCACGGCTTGGAACTAATCACCCAGCGGTTTGCATCGGCCTTTCAGGCGCGAGGGCGTGTACTGTCGGACGAAGAATTCGAGACCGTGCTGGATGTCAGTGCCGAAGCCGGCGTCCTGCAGCCTGATGAAGGGATCATGCTCAAATCCGTGCTGCGGCTGGAATCGTTGCAGGCGCGTGACGTCATGACCCCGCGGGTCGACTTGATCGGGTATGACTTAAACGATGGCCCGGACATCCTATTGACGACGGCGCGGCAGGCTAAAGTCCGGCAAATCGTTCTATACCGCGGGGATATCGACAACGTGGAGGGGGTAGCCGATGTCCGCGCGTTCCTATTGGATCCCAATCTAAGACTCCAGTCAGCGCGGCTACCTTTACACTTCGTACCGGAGTCGGCCACGCTCGATCACCTATTAAAGCACTTTATCACCCAGCAGCAGCGGGTGGCCGTTGTGGTCGATGAATACGGCGGCACGGCTGGTCTCATCACGCGCGGTGACATTCTGGAGGAGATCACCGGGGACCTTGACGATGAACACAACGAGCACCGCTTGTTGTTCGAACGGGTTGCTCCCCAACGCTGGTTGTTGGATGGACAGGTTAGCCTGGAGGAAGTCAATGCCCGGCTTGACGCCGACTTGAGCGCGGAAGGCACTGACCGGCTGGCCGGCTGGGTCGCCGCGAAACTGGAACGGTTGCCACGCCCGGGCGACGCAGTGACGGCCCAAGGATTCCACGCGGTGGTCCACCAGATGCGGCGCCATCGCATTACGCTGGTCATGCTGGAACAGCTACCGGATGCCGATGCCACCACCCCGGAGGCGACCACATGAACCTGCTGAAAGGGATACTCCTCTTGCTGGCCTTCGGCGGAAGCGCCCTTTATTCCGGCTTGGAAACGGGCGTCGTATCGGCCAATCCTCTGCGCGTCCAGCACTTGCGACGCCTACACAAACGTGGCGCAGCAACGCTGCATTGGTTCATGGAGAATCCTGATCACCTATTGGGGACAACGCTGGCGGGCACTAATTTATGCAATGTGGTGTTGTCGGTAACGGCCGCGCAATGGGCGGTGCACCGGTTCGGGCCATCGGGCTATCCGCTGGCCAGCGTGTTGGTTACACTGCTGCTGCTTGTCGGCGGTGAATACCTTCCCAAGGCCTGGTTCCGCAGCTTCCCGGCATACCGTGTATTGCCGTGGACCGGGTTTTTGAAGGTGTCCAGCTATCTCTTTTATCCCGTCAACATGGCCCTCATGCGGCTCGCCCGCATCCTGCTGCCGGTGCCCGCCAACGAAGCCGAGCAGCGCAACCCCTTTGTTACGCGTGAAGAACTGGCCTTTCTCGCGCGCGAAGGCGAAAAATATGGGGCCTTCACACCCGAAGAAAGTCAGCGGCTAAGCCGTGTGCTGGCCCTACCCCAAAAGGTTTGTGCCGATATCATGGTGCCGCGGCGTGAGATCATCACGGTCCGTCCGGAGGCATCGCGTGACGAGATCATCGCGCATGCCCGCCAGCATACCTGCAGTCGCCTGCCGATCTATGACGAGCGCACGTGTCGCTTCACCGGACTGGTGAATATTATGGACCTGTTACTGGCGCCGGCGGTCGAGCCGGATCGAGCCCAAACCTATGCACGACCACCGCAGTATATGCGGACCGACACCCGGATCGACCACGCGCTGACCCGCATGCGCCTGAACCGCCAGCCACTTGCCTTGGTGCGCGACGCGACGGAGACAGTCGTCGGGTTATTGACGATTCGCGACATCCTGGAAGAAATCGTAGGAGAATTCTAAACACGGAAAGGAAGGGTTGGAATGAGCAAGCGGGAGAATGATCATGATGAATAGGATGTTGCCACTGTGTGGGTTTAGCCTGTTACTGGCGTTATGGGTGTCGAACAGTTGGGGCGCGACACCGTTCGCGCTGGAAGTAGAACCGGGTTGGGTCTGGACCGGCCGGGCCGACGTCCGGATTCCGGGTGATGAGGGAACCCGCTTCTCCTTGACGGACGATCTGGATGCGGATGCTGCACCTTATGTCCGTGGGCGTCTCGCGTGGCGGCCCGGTCCGCGCCACCAGTGGTTACTAACCGTCGCGCCGCTGGAAGCCACCGCGCGCGGCACGTTCCAAGAAGAAACCCGGTTTGCCGATACGGTCTTCCCGGGCGACAGCCGGGTAAAGGCCACGTACCGCTTTAACAACTACCGGCTGACCTACCGCTATCGCTGGTGGGAAGGTGCGAACTATTATGTGGACGGCGGGGCCACTCTGTTTGTCCGCGACGCCAAGGTAACCGTGGCGTCGGACACCCAGCGTGACAGCGATGACGACCTGGGCTTTGTACCCCTGGTCAGCTTCAATCTGGGCTGGGAAGCGGTGCCGTCACTTTGGCTGCGTCTGGATGGCGATGCTTTGGCAGCCCCGCAAGGGCGGGCACTGGATGTGTTGCTGGCGATGGAATATGCGTGGCGCAACGGATGGTGCACGGGCATCGGCTATCGCGTGCTGGACGGCGGGGCGGACAACGACAGCGTCTACACCTTTGCCACCTTCCACCACGCCGCGCTGTTGCTGCGCTATGCCTGGTAGACCCCGTCACCATGATGTAGCTAAAACCGACCGGTGTATCCATTCTCGCATCCTGGAGGGCGGCGCTTTGTCGCCGCCGTAGCGCAAGGAGCGGGCCACGCTTCGGATCAGGCGTATCATGAACCGCTTCGTTATCCCGACGGCCGCCAATCAAGGTTAACCGGGTTCGCCAAGCGGAATGCAGTAGCCGACGCCGCGCAACTTCTTGCGTAAGTTGGTCATGTGAACATCAATCACATTTTCCATCGAAGTAAAGCGACTTTGCACTTTCCATACCTGCTTGATCAGCATGTGACGGCTGGCGCTGTCGCCTTCCAAGGTCATTAGATACGCCAGCACATCGAATTCGCGCGGGGTCAGCTCCAGCCCCGCTCCATCCACCGCCGCCTTGCGGGTGACGAGATCCACCTCTAATGCACCGACGCGCATGTTGAAGGAGAACAACGTGGATGTCGGCATGAACGTTGCCTGGGCCGTGACAGACACCGTGGAACTCTTCGGCGGCGTCCATCACAGTTTCGCCCTCACCAACCTTGACCGCGAAGGGAAAGGCGACGTGAGCTGGGGCCACATCGGAATCGGATTGGCGTTCTAACCCTACAGTCCGTGGTTGCCGTGAGCCCGAGCGGGTCACGTGGAGGCCTATGGTGCTTTCCCCGATCAACATCGGGCTCTTTCCGTCATGTACAGCGCAATAGCTCATGAACGTTTGGCTCCCGCGGCGCAAGGCCGCAGGGCGCCCGGCGAGAAGCGTGGGCTAGGTGTTCGCCGGCGCAATCATCGCAAACCATCCCCGCGTCCAGTGCGTGGCGGTCGGAAAATCATCTTTTTCCCCTCTGGCGGATAAAAACATTGGCGTTTTTATCTCTAGTATGGGGGATTGCTATTTCAAACCTCCTTCCCAGCCTCTATTCACGCACCTTTACAACAGCGCACTCGGCTCGAGCGTGCGGGCACACTCTTGACGCATCCAGGCGATGTTGGCATAGTGGGCCAGAGGAAGCAATTACGAGGGCCGACCGCTGCGGGCTTCGGCATGGTACAGCTAAACCAGACAGACACGAGGTGGGGAAATGAACAAGAACAAGGTGGCGGTCACATTCGAGATAGAGGCGGATCAACGCGATTGGCTGGAACAGAAGGCGGAGGCCTATAACTTGAGCGACGCGGCCAAGGCCCTGCGCGTACTGCTCGATTTCGCCATGGTCGATGGCGACGACAAGGCCATTTTCGAGACCATACGTTGTACCCGTTGCTGAAGGATACCCGATAATATGCCCCGTAATTCCGACCTTGATGAATTCATGCGGACGTTTCCGCATGAGGCGCTGACGTTTGATGACGTTACGTTGATCACGCGTTACGCGGACTTCCTGCCGCACGAAACCCAGCTGGCCTCGTCGTTCACGGCGCGGGTCGGCCTGCACATACCGTTTGTCAGTGCGGCCATGGACACGGTCACGGAAGCCGATATGGCGGTGGCCATGGCCATGCATGGCGGTATCGGGGTGATCCACAAGAATCTGGGACTCGACCAACAGGCGGAATTAGTCCATGAAGTCAAAATCCACTTGAACGGGTTGATCCGCGATCCGATCACCTTTCGCGATGCCCAGACGCTCGACGATGTGCGGGCTTATCGCACGCAACGCGAATTGCCCTTCAGCGGGTTCCCGATCCTGGATGCGGACGGCAAGCTGGCCGGTATCCTGACCTCACGCGATATCAAGTTCGCGGAAGACCCGCACGCCCCAATCCGGGAGGTGATGACCCGTGACGTGATTTCGGCGCCGCCGGAGACGACGTTGAACGAAGCCCATGCGCTCATGTTGAAGAAAAGGATCGGCAAGCTACCGATCGTGGACCAGGGCACGTTGACCGGGCTGTACAGCTTCACGGATGTGCGTTCATTGATCGACAACGAACAACCGTTCA
>SLLF01000159.1 GCA_007134175.1 Kiritimatiellia bacterium
ACCAACACTTCAATAAGCGTGAAGCCGTGGATCTTCCGCTTATTGCGCCGCGCCATGATTATAGATCTCCGTATAAAAGACATAGGTTGGTTCCGTGGGGCCGAACTGGCCCGGTCGTATTGACAGGCGCACCCCCTTGCGGTTGTCATCATTCGTGTCAAGCAGCTCCAGTCGATAGCGGATGCCTCCATCGACGTAGGTTTGCGGTTGCCCCGGCACGGTGCGGACACCGGCCTTCTCATAGACGTTCACCAGCCATTCGTTGGGCGCGGTAAAGACCAACTCCAAATCATTGGGGTTCGCCCAGACACGGGACCCGCCGGGCACCGGCAGCCTCATGGTCCCTTCCAATTGATCCAGCGGCGTGCGCTGTAGTTCCGCGCGGATAGCATCAAACACCTCCTGGGCAAACAAGGCGGCCTGGGTTTCCTCAATGGCCCGCTGATTGATTTGCAATCCGGTAGGGAAAATGCCGATCAGCGCCAACATGCCGACGCTGATGACCAGCAAGGCCAGGGCAATCTCGACTAAGGTAAAACCGTCGCGCTTCATGGGTTGTACTCGCGTATGGAACTCTGCCCTGTCACGCCACCTATTTCGATACCGTAAACGGTAGCATTTCCTTCAATTTCGGGAACCGGAGGACCGGTAAAGGGGATCGACCCCGCAGCCAGATAAACCGCTCTCGGGCTAAACCCGGCATCCTTTAAAGCACCATCCGGCCGAAAGGTGAGGGTGACCAGCGTCTGCGTACCTGAATTTTCATTCGGAAACGGTACGTCTTCCAAATGATTATTTGTGCTTTGACCCGAGAACGAAAAAACGTTTCTGTTCCCACCCGAGTGGAACTCGGCTTCCGGATCGATCACCACCCCTTGCGGCAACCGTTCCCACCCGGTTAAATATTCGCCATCCCGGTGACCATAAAGCGCATAGGAAGAATGAGCCAGCCCGCGCGTGTCATCGTTAAACGACAGATCGGCGTCCGGCAACAATACCGAGACCTGCTGCCGGGTGGTAATCGCCGTTTGTCGCGCCAGCGAAACGGCGGTGTTCAACTGGAAGGCAGCGGAACGCAGCCGTCCCCCTTCTGCAATCCCCCGGAAGGCTGGAACAGCGAAGAGCGTGACCAAGCCGATGATCCCGACCACCACCATCAACTCGACCAGGGTAAAGCCGTGCAGTGGACTACTTGGCGGCCTCATGCTGACCGTCGGTTCAACGGGACGACCCGCCCTACCGGAAGCGTGGTGGGCGGAACGAGGCGGTGCCCAGATCCTCCGAACGGTTTTGGGATAGATCTTAGTCGGGTTCATGGGTCGAGATATCGTCGCTGGTTTCGGCACTCTGGGTGCGACCGTGGCTGAAGACCACGGCAATGGTACGGAAATTCTGATTCCGATAGCGCACCCGGCCGTCGTAGTTCGTATCCATAATGATGGAGTATTGCGTATCCCAGGGATCCGCGTATTCGCCATCAGCTCCCTGCGCTTCCAGAAATACCAGGCGGCGAGGGTTATGCTGGGTGTCCTCGCCGGTCAGGATCTGTATGATCGCGCGGCTGTCATCCTCTGAATAGGTCTGATCCGGTTGCCCCTGATCACCCGCCGGCACCGGTAGGCGATTGTATTCATTATAGAATGCGCGAATAGCAGTCAGGATCGACTGCACCTCCGAGCGGGCCTGCGCGCGGCGGGCACTTTGGGTGGCGCGTCCGATCGTCGGCAGCGCGATAGCGGCCAGGATGCCGATGATCGCAACCACCACCAGTAATTCGATCAGGGTAAAGCCTGCCCGTCGCGCCGACCGCTTGCAGGCGGAAATGCTGCACAAGCTGACACAATTATTCATTATCACATGCTCCTACCACGTTCGCAACGCCCGGCGATTGTCGTTGCCACCCCCCATGGACCAGGCAATCACATTTCTTCTTATCGTACCGCCACCCAAGGGGTCCGATATTTCCCCGTCACTCCTGATAATAATCCGGTACGGATTATCCCATGGATCAATAAAATTACCGGCCTCATCAAGCGAATCCTCGGTCACCGACAGGAACGTATAGCGCCGGGGATTGTTGCTGGTATCCTCCGCCCGCAGGATGTTGATCAATCCCGCGTTACCGCCGACGAATTCGCCCGTGAGCGGCCAGCGGCCATACTCGCGCTGGTACGCTTCCGTGGCGCGCACGATGGAGCTGATCTCGGTCATCGCCTTGCCCCGGTTGGCACCGTCCAATCCCCGGCCGATCATCGGCACCGAGATCGCGGCCAGAATGAGGATGATGCCGATGACGACCAGCAACTCCACCAGCGTGATACCCGCCCGGCGACGATCCGCTCTACCAGCGCAGACTCCATGCGCCCCCCATGCGGCGGTCGCCCACCGGGCCCGACGAGCCCGGCTACAATCATGCATTCTTTTTTGCATCCTCTTCTGCCGCAAAACGCTAACTTGTTTTTCCTCGGACACTTGCTTCATAGACCTGTCCCGTACCTGCTCTCAGTATGTACCCCATTATACGCCATTTGTTAAGCGTTGTCGCCAAAAGGGGGAACCGCGACTGAACATGCCGCAGATTCCAGCCGCAACCCCTGTGGTAGCCGCCCACGGCGGGGGCGGCTGCCGGGCCCAGCGTGCCCGGCTACAGCCTGCACGCTTTTTTATCATCTGTTCCAGCGCGTTGCCCAAATGGAGATTCCTTCGACTTCGCTCGGAATGACGGACCGGGATCCACCGCTTCTGCTTGGTTTTGGTCATCCCGAGCTTGTCGAGGGATCTCGCCGAAGGCGTCTTTTCGATTCGAGCAACACACCCTTCTCGGCAAGACCCTATCCCACCACCGGCTTCTTGTGAAGCCATTTTCTCGGACTGACCCGCATTTCACCGGAATTCCGGTCAATCTGCTGCATCTGTGCGCCCCCCGCGGCCTCGTGCCGCGGGAGCGGGAGTTTAGGCTGGCTACAGGCTGTGGCTAAAGCGAGCCCGCAGTGAGCGCGCACAGGAGAATTGCTTCTTTCTCGCTCAAATCGGGCTCTTTCCTCTACGTACGGTGGAATAGCTCGAGGAAGTTTGGCCCCCACGGCACAAGGCCGCCACGTGAGAAATGCGGACTAAACACTTGCCAGCGGCAGGGGGAATCGCTTTACTGCAGAGCCTGCTTAAATAAACAAGAGGATGATAGACGATATGGTTATTGAAACGACACCAGTGGCGGATATACGGGTACCGGATGAGGTTTCGCGGTTGCGTGAGCTGTCCTACAATTTGTGGTGGAGCTGGACCCCGCGGGCCCGGCGCTTCTTTTCCACGATCAATGATAACCTGTGGGCCACCTACCGCAATCCGGTCCAACTGCTCATCAACATCGAGCCGCACCAATGGGAGCGATTGATCAGTAACGGCGGGGCGTTCATGTCGGACTATCGCCGGGTGATTCGCGACTTCGACCGCTACATGGCGGCGGAATCCACGCCGTTCAAAACGCAGTACCCCGATTATGCCGGTGGACCGGTAGCCTATTTCAGCACGGAATTCGGGTTACACGAATCGCTGGGCATCTATTGCGGCGGGTTGGGCGTGCTGTCCGGCGACCACGCGAAAGCCGCCAGCGATTTCGGCCTGCCTTTTGTCGGCATCGGTATCCTTTACCGCAAAGGCTATTTCCGGCAATCGATCGATCCGGACGGTCGTCAGCATCATATTTTCCAGGATTTTGACTTCTACCGCTTGCCGCTGCGCCCGCTGCAGTCCAGCAGCGGCCATCGCCTGATCGTGACGGTGGACCTGCCGGGGCGCCAGGTGCAGTGCCTGGTCTGGGAACTGAAAGTGGGCCGCGTCAATCTCTACCTGCTGGATACCGACATTCCCGAGAATGATGTGGCCGACCGGCCCATCACGTCGCAGCTCTACGTGCGGGGCCGCGAGATGCGCCTGTGCCAGGAGCTGGTATTGGGACTGGGCGGCGTGCAGGTCATCAAGGAGCTGGGGCTGGAGCCCGCGGTCTGGCATATGAACGAGGGACATTCCGCCTTTCTGGCCATCCAACGCCTGCGGAACATGTTGCAGGCCGGCCGTTCCTGGGATGAAGCAACCAAGACCATACAGCACGACACCGTATTCACCACCCACACGCCGGTACCGGCCGGCAACGAGGTGTTTGATGTCGGATTGGTAGAGAAATACATGGCTCCTTACGCGGACGCCATGAACGTGGATAAGCAGCGGCTGATCGCCATGGGCCTCTCCTATCCCGACGGGGGCGGCCAACCGTTCAACCTGACGGCCCTGGCCATCCGCATGAGCCGCAAGGTAAACGGCGTCAGCAAACTGCACGGGGAAGTCTCCTCCCACATGTGGCATCATCTCTTCCCCGGCAAGTCAGCCAAGGACAAGCCGGTCAAGCATGTGACCAACGGGGTCCACGTGGCGACCTGGCTGGGCCATGATATGCGCACCCTGATCGAGGAGGAGCTGGGCATGGACTGGAACGAGCACCTTGCCGATCCTGATTACTGGGCGCGGGTTCGCGACCTGCCCGCCGACGAGTTGTGGGCGGCCCACGGCCATCAGAAAGAACGGATGGTGAAACTGGTACGGACGCGACTGGTACAGCAGTTCGCGCGGCACGGCAAGAGCCCGGACGAGATGCGCGAGGTGGGCCGCCTGCTGGATCCCAATGTATTGACCATCGGTTTTGCCCGCCGCTTTGCGACCTACAAACGCGCCGGTTTGATCTTCCGCGATTACAACCGGCTGCGCGCCATCTGTAGTAATCCGGAACGTCCCGTCCAGTTCATCTTCTCCGGCAAGGCGCATCCGGCCGATCAGCCGGGACAGGAACTGGTACGGGATATCGTGAACCTTGCGTTCCATTCCGATCTCGCGGGTAAAATCTTTTTCCTCGAGGACTATGAAATAAGGGTGGCACGCCATTTGGTACAGGGCGTCGATGTCTGGCTGAATACCCCGCGGCGGCCGCGCGAAGCCAGCGGGACCAGCGGGATGAAGGCGGCCATGAACGGCGCCCCCAACCTCAGCATTGCCGATGGCTGGTGGCCGGAGGCGTTCAACGGCAAGAACGGCTGGCTGATCAGCGACGGGCAGGAGTTCGACAACGAGGATATGCAAGACCACGAGGACGCGGTCTCGTTCTACGAAATCATGGAGCAGCACGTCGTCCCCTCCTACTACAGTGAGCGCCGGGACGGGGTGCCTCAGAAATGGGTTGAAATCATGCAGGAAAGCATGGCCACCATCATCCCCGCTTTCAGCGCGGCGCGCATGTTACAGGATTACACCCGCGACTTCTATATGCCGGTGGCCGGGTAGCCGGCGATGAAACGCCCCGCATGGCACCGGTGGGCGCGCCCGCTTAGCCGTAAGGCGGGGCTACTGGTGGTTGCGGTCCTGCTCCTCGCGGGCAGCCACGTCTGGTTGAAAAACCGTGCGCTGCAGCGCGGCGCGAGTGTTTGGGACGCGTTGGAGCAACACTTGATCCTGCGGCAGGAGGCGGAAACCTGGCTCACCGCCAGCATCTTCGGGGACAAACTGGTGGCTGCGATTATTCAAGTGGAGTCCGGCGGACGCCCCTACTTGGTTGGCGCGGCCGGTGAGCGCGGCCTGATGCAAATCATGCCCGATGCGTGGAACGATATGACCCGTCAACTGTTTGGCCGGCCCCAACCTTTTGAGATGGCGTTTGACCGTACCATGAACGTGGAAGTGGGGCGTCGCTACCTGGTGTTTCTGCAGCAGTTCCTTTATGCTCGACGCGAGGAATGGCAAGCGGATGAACGCAGTCTGTTGCTGGCCTGTTACAACGGCGGCCCGGGACGCGTGGCGGCGGCGGGTTTTGATCTGCAGCAACTGCCGGCATCGGTGCAAGAGTATGTCGTGCGCGTGACACGCGTGCACGACGAGCTGCTCGGAGCCGACGCCCCCCGCTTCCAGGAGATCCTGGCCACCGGATTGCCGCCCGCCGAAGCTACCCGGTAAGACTTGGGCTAACCCGCCTTTCTCACCAGGCACCCCACGGCCTTGTGGGAGCCAAACTTCCTCGAGCTATTCCTCTGCACGTAGTGGAAAGAGCCCGATTTGAGCGAGAAAAGAGCAATACGCCTGTTCTCGCTCACCTCGGGCTCGCCTTGGCCACAGCCTGTAGCCAGCCTAAACTCCCGCTCCCGCGGCACAAGGCCGCAGGGGGCGCACAGATGCATCAGATTGACCGCTATACCGGTGAGAAAAATGGGCTAATACCCACGGCGCGGCGCGCGGATTTCTCCAAACAACGCTTCCAGCTTCAGCGTGAGCACCGGCGTCAATTCGAAATCGTTGCTTCTCGGAAAGGTAAGCGAGGGCGACACCTCGACAAACAGCCAGTCGCGAAAGGCGCGCTGCCGGTAGCGCAACACCCCTTCCAGATGTTCAACCCGAATATTCGGATCGGTCTGGCCTCTTACCCCTAAACTCATTCCGATCATCCGTTCATCGTCCCATAGGTGAAAGACACTGACCCCCTGTCGCCAATCCAGACCGTCGATATGTTCGGACCAGCGCAGGGAAGGCGTGGCGCGGAAAAGATGCGTGTGGTCCAGCCAGCGCTCGAAATCCACCGTGGTTTGCTGGCCCAGCCCCCGATCTTCAAACCAGAGGAAATTCTGTGTCAGTCGCACCAGCCAATGCGTGTAGGTCAAGGTGCGCCGCCCGCGCACCCGCACGAACGGCACCGGACCGGATCGCCAGCGCAAGCCGCCATCGATATTGACGCGACTGCGGCGCGTCTCGCGCGGGACCCAACGCAACCCCGTGAAGAGGCTGCGATCATCATCCGTGACGGCATCGGTATCCTCTAAACCGCTACGTAAATCCTGTTCGCGGCCATCGGCATCCACCAGCAATTGCAGCTTTTGCTGTAATCGCGGCAAGTCCAGACGACCACTCACTCCCAACTGTATGGTCAGATCCCTCCCATCGACGTAGCGGAACGTGGAGGTCAGGCGCAAACGGGTGGCGTCGCTTTCCTCCAGTGCGCGGTCATCGGCAAAAAACGCGTCGACCCCGGCCACGGTCCGCACGAGCTGACGCGATACCACATCGTGGTAATCATCGATATGCTGGGCCAGGTTCCGGGGCGGGCCATTCGTTTCCGTCGCGTGCACCGAACCCGCGAGCACCACCCACCACCCGATGCCAAGCCATGCCGACAGGCGGCAACAACAGGACCAGAGGGAGAGGTGACGTGTTTGGGCCTCCGTGATCAAAATCGAAGCCCCACAAAAGCGCTCAGGGCGGACAAGCGGAAATGAGCGTCCTTGTCGAACTTCTCGCGCAAGGCCAGGATGTCCTCCTCGGGCCGATCCTTCGCCCGAATCTCCGCGTCGCCGGTCCAGTACTGGAAGTCCAGTCCGGCGATCAGATCCACCCGGTCGCTCAACCCTTTTTCCATCGTGGCGCGCGCACCAAAGGAGCGGTAATCCAGATTCAGGTTCTTCTCGTTACGCGAACGCACCCCCAACCGGCTGTTGCTCCCCTTAAAGCGCAGAAAAGCTGCATGCCCCTGGAGAGCGAACGCCCAACCGTTCGCGAAGGCATACCGCATCTCGCCGCCCAGGCCAAATTCGGGCACCACTACGCCCGTCGTCCCGGTACCGCGCCCCCTGATCACATAGTCGCGCGGTGGGTTTTCATATTGGGTCACCCCCCGGGCAGGCCCGGCATCGATTTCATAATTAGCCAGGAACAGGAGCAGCCCCGTCTGCAGCCAAGGCGTGAACTGCACGCCGGTGGAAGAGCCAAACGATACCGGCGTGACCAGCAGCCGCAGGTCGAGCGAATAGATATCGATTTCGCCACTGTACGGGTAGCCTTCGGGAATGACCATGTAGTCGTAGGTTTGACTGCCGAAGGAGACTGAGCCCACCCCAATGTAGTAATCGCGGTCGGCTTCACCACTGACCTTGGGGTTGCCGGTAAAAAAATGTCCCTGCAAGGTCACAAACGGCCACAATTTCTCCATCATGACGCCCCAAACCGGGAACTGGTCGTCGAACCCCAGCTCGCGCCAACTGTAGTCCTCAGGGGCCGCGCCTGAGTGCGGGCCACCGATCTCCGCCACGGGGCGGGTCGTCTCCCGCACCTCGCCATCCAGGTCAAATACCGATCCCAGCGTCAAGGCCACGGTAAAGGTCCGCCGCCCGGCCAGGTCACGCCCCCAGTGCACCGGGCTTTCGTGCGCGTGTACGCGCCCCACACCAGCCCAGAGCATAAGGGCTACCACCCACCCTGCATGATACGGGCGACGGTCCACCCGACTGCCAAGAATATTCATCAACGATTCCTCAATGCGA
>SLLF01000324.1 GCA_007134175.1 Kiritimatiellia bacterium
CGATGACCGGGTGGTCAACGTGACCCGGGTATTGGAACGCCACCGGCGCCTGGGTATCGCGCCGGCATACTACGACAGGGAACGAAACTATCATTAACGCCAAGTCCCGATGACCATGCGGGTGAATATGCCAGGAAGAGACCATAGGGAACGCACGGGATCAGTTGCGGTCGGGCGTGGTCGATGCGTTGGGTTCACATTGCTGGAACTGCTGGTGGTTATTGCGATCTTGTCGCTGCTGATCACGCTGTTGGTTCCGATGGTGAATAGCGCCCGCCACGCTGCTCGCCAGACGGTGTGTCTCTCTAATCTACGCTCGATTGGCAGCGCGCTGTTCATGTACGTCGCCGATCACGACGGTTTTCAGCCGAACGTGCAGGGTACCTCGTCGGATGGGTGGCACTGGCACCATCATATTTATCCCTATCTGGGGCGGGAGCGCCGTCCGGGGTGGGATGAAGCGCGCACGGTGCTGGCCTGTCCGGAGCACCGGGGACCGGGTGGAATAGCGGTTTCCTACGGGATCAATATGTATGTGGGCTATTCCCAGGATATGTACACCCGGCATGGCTACACCTTCACCCACCCCAGCAATCCGAATCAGGCCAGGGTGGTGCCGGTTCCCGGCGCCCTGTCGGAAACAGCCTGGGTAACGGAATGCTGGTCGGGCGGACGCAAATATTTCCGGCGCGCCACGAACCCGAACAATCGCATATCGTGGGGCCACGGCGAGCCGCGCCCCGAAGCCCTGCACGGCGGGAGTATCGCCTCTGTTTTGTATATGGACGGTTCCGTGAAAGGATTGCCGGACCCCGGATTCAATGCCATCGATGTCGTGCGGCAATACTTTAATTTCTGGGGCTACGACAGTCCGTTTTGAAGGCGGATCACGAAAGAAAGCCGCCTTTCTTGGAGGACGTACCGGTTAGTCCGGGTTCTCGCCGAGTGGCGGGAAGTGCGGGTTCACGTAAATTGCGGCCGGTCGATTCAGTACAACGTTGGGAGAATAACTATGTCCGGTGAGATAGCATTTGATGAGTCTGTGAACAAGATATTGGCTGCGCTTGAGCCGCCGGTTTTCCCCGCGCGGGATTTTCCTGTGACCGATTTCGGCGCCGCCGACGGGCAGGATATTACCTCGGCGCTGCAAGCGGCGATTCAGGCCTGCCATGCCGCGGGCGGTGGGCGTGTCGTGGTCGCCCCTGGACACTACACGTCCGGGCCGATTCATCTGCGTAGCCGTGTCTGCTTGCATCTTGAAGCCGGTGCCACCATCTCATTTCCGCCCGAGCCCGCACGCTATCTGCCGGTGGTGCGGGCCTTCTACGAAGGCAACGAGTGCTTGAACTATTCTCCCTTTGTCTATGCCTGCGGCGCGGAACATATCGCTATTACCGGGCAGGGTACGTTGAACGGCAACGGCACCGATCCCGTATGGGCGGTCGACTTGGTGGAACGGAATGCGCAGCAAGGGGATGCCGCCCGGCTACGCGAAATGGGGGAACAACAGACCCCGCTGGCTCAGCGCACCTTTGGGGGCGGTCACGGCTTGCGGCCTAACATGATCCAGTTCATTGAATGTCGCCATATATTGATCGAAGGTGTCACGCTGGTAGACAGTCCCATGTGGATGCTGCATCCGGTGTTATGCGACCACGTCGTCGTGTCGGGTATCACGATCCATAACAACGTCAAGAACGGGGACGGTTTCGATCCGGAATGTTGCCAATGGGTCTGGGTCAAGGACTGCCGGTTCGCCACGCGCGATGACGGCATTGCGGTGAAATCGGGCCGTAACGTCGAAGGCCGCGAGCGCAACGTGCCGACAACGGACATGGTGGTCGAGCGGTGCGTCTTTGATCGGGCCCCGGAACCGGCCTTGTCCCGCAACGGGTTCGCCGTGGGCAGCGAGGTGTCCGGCGGGGTGGCGCGGCTCTATGTCAGGGATTGCACCATCCATAGCCGCTTACGCGGCATATTCATCAAGTCCAACACCGAGCGCGGCGGGTGTTTGGAAGAGTTGCATTTTCGCGATATCCAGATTGATGACCCGGATCAGCGGGGCATGGCAGGAAGTCTGGTCGTGGGCATGCATTACGGCCCGGAAAATGGCGAAGGCCGTGAAAATGGAGCCTATCCTCCGGTTTTTCAGTCGTTCTCGTTTGAGCGCCTGCACGGTAGCCAAGCGCAGCACGCGTTCGAATTGCGGGGCGTGGAAAAGTCCCTGCTCCGGAACGTTCGGCTGACGGACTGCGTCTTCGAGCAAATCCAGGAGGGCACAGCGGTCACCAGGCATCTGGAAGGCGCCATCTTCGACCGCGTAACCATCAATGGGCAGCCGTGGCGAGCCGATTCCTTGGTCGCCACCCTCTAAGGCAACCCCGTCGTTCGCTGCGCATAGTGTGCCGACCACCGGGTCGCGGAGGCTGTCGCTGAATATGAAGGACTTGGTCATGTCGAGGACCCTTATCGGCGCGGCGCCGATGGGCTCGTGGATAAGAACCCCAACAACGCAATAGTTTGTCATGTCGAGCATAGTCCCGCGCCTGCGGGACGACGTCGAGATATCTCCTGAATGCAGGCGGCGGTTGGCGCCATCGGGAGATTCCTCGACGTCGCTCGGAATGACAAGAGGAACGGAGACTGGCACTTGTTACAGAGGATGTAGAGGCGCATGCAAAACCCTTGCAAGCGCCGGTTTCCGTGTTCGGGGTTTCAAATAGAAGAAAAATTGACACCCGAAACTGAAACCTGTATACTCCACCTGCAAAACGCCACCATCCGCAGACACTATGAAAACAGACTCTTCACCGCTGCCCGCCAAATGGCCGGGAACGATGACCGACCGGGAACGCTTTCGTCGACAGTTGCATTATGAGCCGGTGGACCGTTGTTTCCACTGTGAGTTCGGTTACTGGAAGGACAACTTTAAAGTATGGCCTATGTTCCGCGAGGCCGGCATCACCGACAACGGTGCGGCCGATACGTTTCTACAGTTCGACCGCCGCCACACCATCGGAACCCTCCGGATGTCGCCACCGTTCCCGCATGAAATTGTCGAGGATCGCGGCACAACCGTGATTATCCGTAACAAAGACGGCCTTTTGGCAGAGGCGCCCAAGGACGGACACGAAACCATCCATCACTTCATCGCCTCGTCGATCAACACCCCGGAGGACTGGGCGCGCTGCAAGGAAGAACGTTTCCGGCGGGACGACCCCGCCCGCCGCCCGGATATCGCCGCCCTGAAGCAGGCGCACCCGGATGATCGCGATTATCCCCTCGGCGTGGATTGCGGATCGATGATTGGGCGCATACGCGATGTGCTGACTTTCGAGGGCCTGGCCTATGCCTGCTACGACTACCCCGATATGGTGGAAGAAATGGTGGAAACCCACTGCCTGTTGATCGAGGATTTTCTCGACCAGGTACTGCCCCATTTCGATTTCGACTATGCGTCCGGTTGGGAGGACATCTGTTTCAAAAGCGGGCCGTTGGTGTCGCTCGATTTTTTCAAACAGGTCGTGGCCCCCCGCTATAAACGCATCCATGCCAAACTGAAGCGCGCCGGTATCGATATCTGGTACACCGACACCGACGGGGATATCCGGGCGCTGATCCCCATCTTTCTCGAATGCGGCCTCAATACGCTATTCCCTTTCGAAGTCCATTGCAGCGGGCACCCGGGGCCGATCCTCGACGAATACGGCACCGACCTCCGCATGCTGGGCGGGGTGGACAAGCGGGCCTTAATTGCCGGCCGCAGTGAAACCAAGGCCTATCTGGAAAGCTTGGTCCCGTATGTCGAGCGGGGCGGTTTCATCCCCCATGTGGACCACCGCTGCCCGCCCGATGTCACCCAGGAAAACTATCTGTATTACCTTGATCTTAAGCAACAGATGTTCGGTTTGCCTAGCCCGCCGACCGAGTAATAATGTAAGATAAGCACGAAAACGAGGAATCGGTTAACGAGAACGGCGATCACGTGACCACGTTGGCATGTGGAACGTGAATCGAGTGGCGAGAGCGGATTATGAGTAGTACACCTCAACCCAAGACGGGAGTGACGTATGATAGTGAAGAAGATTGTATGGTTTTGCCTGAGCGGAGCGACCTTGGTGTCGGCCATGGTATGGGCGCAAGAAGCCGCTCCGCGTGAACCTTCCCGCCTCGAGAGGCAGGTTCTTGCTTTTGCCGATGCGGATCAAGCCAACCCGCCGCCTGTCTCACCCATCCTGCTGGTGGGCAGCTCCAGTTTCAGGCGCTGGCGCACTGCGGTCGAGGACTTGGACAACCCGGATGTGCTCAACCGTGGATTCGGCGGATCCCGGATGTCCCATGTGTTGCAGTGGTATGACTTGGTCGTGCGGCCCTATGATCCACGTCAAGTCCTCGTCTATGAAGGAGACAATGACATCTGGTCAGGGATGGAGCCGAAACAGGTAGAGCAGGATTTTCGCACCTTCATCGAGCGTGTACGGGGGGATTTCCCCGATGCGGAGATTCTGCTGCTCTATGTCAAGCCATCTCCCCGGCGCATGAGTAAACGGGCCGAATACGAGGAACTGAATCACCGGATGCGAATGCTAGCCGATCATTTCGAGGGCGTCGATGTGGTGGATACCTGGACCCCCATGCTCGATGAACGCAACGAGCCCCGTGAAGACCTTTTCGTCGCTGACCGCTTGCACTTGAGCGAAAAGGGCTATGAGGTCTGGAGCAGCTTGTTGCGTCCGTTGCTGCGCCCGCGCCAGGAGGAGCCCGCTGCGGACGCCAATAAGGATTGATAGATTGCAACGCCCTTTCGCGCGGGCTATTCTCCTCCCATGATCCGAACAACAAGGTGGATCGTCCTGGGACCGGGAGGCGGAAAAGGTTGTGTGAGGCCTTCTTGCCGAGCCCAAGGGATGTTGCTTCAATGAGTTGAACTTATGAAAATGAATCGTGTTACGCGTTGGCCGGGTGATATTCCCTGCGTCGGATTGGGGCTTTGGAATATAGGCAATCAATGGGGCGAGATGGACGACGAAACCGCCGCGGCTATCATTCGTGAAGCCGTTGAACAAGGCATCCGCCTGTTTGATGTAGCGGAATCCTACGGCAACCCGAACGGATTAAGCGAGATCCGCCTCGGCCGGCTATTGCCGGGCATCCGAGAACAGGTAACGGTCGTCAGCAAGATCGGCAACTGGGGGGTGCGGAGTGGGCAGGATGTCCCGAAGACCACTGCGGACATGATCCGCCTCTGCGGACACGCTTGCTGTGGCCGGTTACAGACCACCCATGTGGACGTTATGCTGTGCCATAAGGCCAACATTGAGGATCCGGCGGTCTATATTGAGGGGTTCCGCCAGCTGCGCGACGAGGGCTTTATCAAAGCCTATGGGTTGTCCACCAATAGCCTTGATGTGTTGCGCCGTTTCGTGGAGGCCTCCGATGGCGAATGCCTGGCCGTGGAACTCGATTATTCACTACTGAATCGTGAGCCTGAGCAGGAGCTTTTGCCCTACTGTCAGGCACACGGCCTGATGGTCATCGTGCGTGGTCCCTTGGCGCGCGGTTTGCTCAGTGGACGCTATTCCCGTGATACCGTCTTCAAGGATGAAGTCCGTGCCGTGTGGAACCCCGGCGGCACCCAGCGCGCGGCTTTCGAAGCAAAGATTGCCGACGTCGAAAAGCTACAGGCGGAATTGCCGGCAGGAAAGGATTTGCCAACCGCCGCTTTGCAATTCGTGCTCGCCCATCCCGCTGTAACTACCGTTATTCCCGGCGCCACAACCGTGGAACAAGTTCGGACTAATGCCCGGGCCGGCCAGTAGTGAGTTCGGTTAAGCGCATAATCATTTAGATGCATTCAGGGGGGTTGCAAGCGCCTAAGCTAGCTAGGTATAAAGGTTCCGCCAGTCTTTTACCGAACGGCCAACCCCAAAAGGATAAACGCATGAACACACCATTTGATGCCACACATTATGCTCCGCCAGCGCTGCCGGATATCCCCGGCCGGACCGTAGCGATTACCGATCATGGTGCGGTGGCGGATGGCCGCACGCTCAACACCCAGGCCATTGCCGCCGCCATCAACGCCGCCCATACGGCGGGCGGCGGGCGCGTGTGGATCCCGGCTGGTGTCTGGTTGACCGGCCCGATCCATTTCAAGGATCGAATCGAACTGCATTTGGCCGCCGGCGCTGAGCTGCGCTTCAGTCAAAATCCGGACGATTACCTGCCGGTCGTGCTGGCGCAGCGCGGTGGGATTATGATCCATAACTACTCGCCTCTCCTTTATGCACACGGCTGCCACGATATCGCCATCACGGGTAATGGGGTGCTGGACGGGCAGGGGATCGCCTGGTGGCCGTGGAAATGGAACCAGCCCGGCATGCAGGCCATCCTGGTCGATATCCCTGAAAAAAATATCCCGCTCGATCAGCGTGTGTTCGGCACTCGCGAGGCCGGTGTACGTCCGGTGATGTGCCAGCCGATCGAATGTGACCGCGTCTTGATCGAGGGGGTGACTTTCCGCGACAGCCCGTCGTGGACCTTGCAGCCCGTCTGGTGCCGCGACGTAACCATCCGCCAGGTCACCGTCTCCAATCCGCCATCCCCCCTGGCACCCAATACCGACGGGATCGATCCCGATGCCTGCCGCAATGTGCTGATCGAGCATTGCGACGTGAGTACCGGCGATGATGCCATCTGCCTGAAAGCGGGCCGGGGACCGGACGCCTGGCAGGATGGGCGGCCATTGGAAAATGTGATGATCCGGCACTGCCGTATTGGTTTCGGCCATGGCGGCATCACCATCGGCAGCGAAATGTCTGCCGGGGTGCGCAACGTGGTGGCGCACGACTGCGTGATGGACGGGGTGGACCGCGGCATTCGCATCAAGAGCAAGCCGGGCCGAGGGGGATTCGTGGAAAACATCCGCGTGGAGCGCATCCAGCTGCGGCGGGTGTTGCACGCGGTGGACGTCAATCTCTACTATGACGGCAACAAGGAGGAGACGCTCGATCTGGAAAATCTGCAGCAGGTACCGCGCTTCGAAGATATTTTCCTGCGCGATATACGCTGCGAATCGGCCGCCAACGGCATCACGCTGCGCGGCTTGCCGGGCTATCCCTTGCGCAACATAACGCTGGAAAACGTCGACGTTACCGCCGTTGAGCCGGGGGTGATTGAGCAGGTCGAGAACCTGGCGCAGCGATCAGTGACCATTCGCGTGCTGGATGATCCCGCATGCCTTGGCGTCGATGGTGATCTGCCGGAGGTTGTGCAAAGCCGCAAGGTGGCGGCGCGCATCGACGGACCGGATATCGATTTTCCGGCCGGCAAGCGGCCCATGGCCGGGCGTAACGCGGTGGCGATTGCCCATGCCGCTGAGGCGCCTCCGCTGAAGTTGTTTTGGAACGGCGAAACGGATGGCATAGGGGAAGCAAACCTGCGTTTTACGGTGGCGGTGGACCAACGTTGCCTGCACCGCGGCGCGGTTGCCAATGCGATCAGCGGTGAATCCTATGCGGTGTCTGATGTGCCGTACGGCTGTCCGGGACAGGTGTTTGAAATCCCGTTGACCGCTGACCAGGCGGCGGCCGCCGTGCGTGACGGGCTGTCCCTCCATTTGGCCGAGTCGGCCGCGCCGTTGTGGGTGGTGGCACCAGGACCGCAAGCGCCACCCGCCGTATTGCCGCACCTGTATGCCGGCACGGGGCCGTCTACCGCCGAGCGATTTCTGCGCCTGTTCTGTTCGGACGCTTCGCTGCAACCCTGCGACTGGATGGAAAATTGTGTGTTGGACGGCCTGATGGACTGGGCGACTCTCGGGCGCGTGGCGGCGCGCACCGCCTTGCGTAAACATCTTGATCTGTTCTTCAATCCGGTTACGGGCCGTCGTGAAAACTTGAAGGGCATCCCCTGTGATGGTGCCCCCGGCGGTCCTGAGACAACGGGACCCTGGGCGGCGCTGGCCCGCCTGCATCGCACCCATCCGGCGTTGGCGCTGGCGGAAGAAGGGTTTGAAAAGGATTACGATCCGAGGACGGATTCGGTTGGTAAGCGCGTGGTGGCCGAGACGTCCTACAATATTGCCTATCCCATGATGGCGCTGGCCCGTTTTGCCGGCAAGGCACAATGGCAGGAACGTGCCCTCCAGCAA
>SLLF01000383.1 GCA_007134175.1 Kiritimatiellia bacterium
CGGGGCTGTTGTTTCCCATCTCGTTACCGCCGACCCTGCCCGTGTGGCAGGCGGCACTGGGCATTGCCGTGGGTGTGGTGATCGGCAAGGAAATCTTTGGCGGCACCGGATTCAACGTGCTGAATCCCGCGCTGACGGGTCGCGGTTTCCTCTTCTTCTCATTCCCTACCCAGTTTTCCGGCAATGTCTACACCGTGGTGCTCGATATGGACCGGGTGGTGGACGGCTTCACGGGTGCCACCCCGCTGACCATCGCCGCCGGCGTTTCCCACGGGGAACGGGTTATCGACGTCTTGAACGAGCAAGGTTTCACCTGGTGGAGGATGTTCGGCGGCTTCATGGGCGGCAGCTTGGCGGAGACGTCGGTTTGGGTCTCGCTGATTGGCGCCGTCATCCTGATTGCCACCGGCGTGGCCGCCTGGCGCATCATGTTCGCGGGCGTCCTGGGACTGACCGTGGCCGTAACCGCGCTGAATCTCCTGCCGGCTGATTCGTTCCATCCCTTCACCCAGCTCCCGTTCTACTACCATTTGGTCATGGGGACGTTTGTCTGGGCGATAGTCTATATGGCCACCGACCCGGTGTCGTCGGCGGCCAGCACCACGGGCAAATGGATTTACGGCTTCATGATAGGCGTGATGGTAATCCTGATCCGGGTGGCCAACCCCGCCTTTACCGGCGGTATGCTGCTCGCTATCGTCTTCATGAACGTCATGGCGCCGATGATTGACCATTTTGTAGTGAAGTCCCATATCCGCAATCGCACGGCCGATCTCAAAGCGAGGAATTCCCGTTATGCAACCAGCTGATCGTCAACTCGTCACCTTTGCGCTGATCATCTGCGTGACATGCAGCGTCCTGCTCTCCGGCGTGGCGGCGGGCTTGCGTGACCGGCAGGAGCGACAGGTGGAACTGGACCGCAAGCGTAACGTGCTGATCGCCTTCGGCGTGGATGTACATGATGAAGCCGGTCGGCGTATCTCGGCGGAACAGGTGGAAGATATTTTTGGTGCTAATGTGGGGCAGTTCGTGATCGATGCCGCTACCGGCGAGGAGCTGGCAGAGGCTGCAGTGGACCCAAACGCGATCCGCGTCAAACGACAACTCAGGCTCTTCTATTGGATGGAGGACGGCGAACGGCAGCGCTTCAGTTTCCCGATCTCCGGTGCCGGGCTATGGGGCGAAATCAGGGGTTTCATTTCGCTGGAAAACGATTTGATGACCATTGCCGGCATTACCTTCAACGAACACAGTGAGACACCAGGCTTGGGTGGGGAAATCGAGCGCTCCTGGTTCCAGGAGCAATTTCAGGGGAAACGATTGATGGCGGACGGCGAACCCAAACCGCTGACAGCGGTACGTTCCGGCGCGGACGACGACGATCCGCACGCTATTGACGGCATCAGCGGGGCCACGATTACCAGCGAATCCGTGGCCCGGTTGATCACCGAGGATTTCAAACGATACAACGTTTTCTTTAAACGATTGAGGGACGGCTAAATGGAGGAGGTCGCAAACTAATGGCTGCCCATAAAAGAACGATAATCGATCCGCTTTCAGACAACAACCCTATCACGATACAGGTGCTGGGTATCTGTTCGGCCCTGGCGGTGACGGTCCAGGTTCAGACTGCGTTTGTAATGGCGTGTGCCTTGACGGTGGTGCTGACCTGCTCGAATCTCCTGATCTCGCTCATGCGCAACCATATCCCCAGCCGCATTCGCATGATTGTCGAGGTTTCGGTGATTGCCACGCTGGTCGTGATTGTGGATCAGGTGCTGCGCGCTTATTTCTTCGAGCTCAGCCGCCAGCTCAGTATTTTTGTGGGCCTGATTATCACCAATTGTATCGTCATGGGGCGCGCGGAAGCCTTCGCCATCCAGAATCGGCCAGGTGCTTCGATCCTGGACGGCATCGGCAACGGGTTGGGGTATAGCTTCATTCTGCTGCTGGTGGCCTCGTTCCGCGAAATCATCGGCAGCGGTAGCTGGTACGGTTGGAACCTCTTCCCCGAAGGTTATGTGGGTAGCGGCCTGGCGTTGCTGGCACCGGGCGCCTTCTTGATTCTAGGGATTATTATCTGGGTCCAACGCACCGTGACACAGAACTTTAAGGACGATTGAGCGAAGGAGAGGACGATGCATTATATCAGTCTTGCCGTTGAAACCATCTTCATCAACAACATTGTCTTGGCCTATTTCCTTGGGATGTGCAGCTTTCTGGCCTGCTCCAAGAAAGTGGAAACGGCTACGGGGTTAGGATTAGCCGTTGTGTGTGTGTTGGGATTGACCGCGCCGTTCAACTGGGCGGTGAATCACTTCTTCCTGCGGGAAGGCGCCCTGGCCTGGACCGGCAACGAGGCGCTGGCCGCGCTAGACCTGTCGTTTCTGGGCCTGATTTGTTTTATAGCGGTGATTGCTTCGACGGTTCAACTGGTGGAGATGGTGCTGGACCGGTTTTTCCCGCGCCTCTACACCTCCTTGGGTATATTCCTGCCCTTAATCACGGTGAACTGCTCCATTTTGGGCGGGTCGTTGTTCATGGTGGAACGGGCCTACACCTTCCCGGAAACCTTGGTTTACGGCGTTTCGGCCGGGTCTGGATTCGCGTTGGCCATCATTAGTCTATCCGCCGTGCGCAAGAAAATACGCTACTCGAACATTCCCGCCGGTCTGCAAGGGCTCGGTATGACGATGATTCTGACCGGTCTGATGTCGATGGCGTTCATGGCCTTCGCCGGTATAGACCTTTAAGTGACGGGAGCAGGTGCAACTATGGAGATGACACTATATGTTTTTACCAGTGTGCTGGTGTTCACCGGGATTATCATGTCCCTGATCATCGGCATCCTGCTGGCTTCCCGCAAGCTGCAGCCGGCCGGCGAAGTCCTGATCGATATCAATGCAGGCAAAAAAGAAGTCAAGGCCCAGCCCGGCGCCAACTTGCTGAACGTGCTGGCCAACGACAAGCTGTATCTGCCATCCGCCTGCGGTGGCGGGGGGACCTGCGCCATGTGCAAGTGCACGGTCAAGGAAGGCGGCGGTGATATTCTGCCGACGGAAACCGGACACATCAACAAGCAGGAGGCCCGCGCCGGCATGCGCCTCGCTTGTCAGGTCAAGGTCAAGGCGGACATGAAGATCGAAGTGCCGGACGAAGTGCTCGAAATCAAGAAGTTCAAAGGAACGGTCCGCTCGAACAAAAACGTAGCCACGTTTATCAAGGAACTGATTGTCGATTTACCGGCCGGGGTCAACCTCGATTTCCAGGCCGGCGGCTATATTCAAATAGATATTCCGGAATATGAGGTGGACTTCAAGGACTTCGTGATCGAGGAACGATTCCGCGATGCGTGGGACCAATACGATCTTTGGCAGTACAAGGTCAAGAACACCGAGCCCTGTTTCCGTGCCTATTCCATGGCCAACCATCCGGCGGAAGGCAACCGGGTGATGTTGAACGTGCGTATCGCCACCCCGCCGCCCGGTGTGCCCGACGCCCCGCCCGGCATCGCATCCACCTATATCTTCAACCTGAAGGAAGGCGACAACGTCTGGCTAAGCGGTCCGTTTGGCGAGTTCTTCGCCAAGGAGACGGAGCGCGAGATGGTCTATATCGGCGGGGGCGCAGGCATGGCCCCGATGCGCAGCCACATATTCGACCTGTTCCAGACCAAGCGGACGTCGCGCAAGGTGAGTTTTTGGTACGGTGGCCGTTCCAAGCGCGAGTTGTTCTACATGGAAGATTTCGAGAAGATAGAAAAGGAATTCTCCAATTTTTCCTTTAACGTGGCCCTCAGCGAACCGTTGCCGGAAGATAATTGGGATGGGCCAACCGGCTTTATCCATACGGTGGTGGACGAGTATTTGCGCCAGCACGAAGATCCTACCGAGATCGAATACTACCTGTGCGGGCCGCCGCCCATGATCGCAGCGGTGAATAAGATGCTCTATGACCTGGGTGTGGAGCAGGAAATGATCGCCTACGACGAGTTCGGTTAAGCGCGTGCACTTGATTCAGCCGAGGCCGTTCAACGTCCGCCAGACCCTTATTCCGGGCACGGTTATTCTGCTGCTCATCTTTGGGGTGCTGACCCGTGATCCGGCCGGCCCGGATTATCTGCACTGGCGCGGCTACACGATGGGCACCCACTACGACGTTCAAATTGCCGCCAGCACGCTGTCCCAGGCCGGGGCACGGGAGCTAGAGCGAGGGATCAAAGACTACCTGCGCCAAATCAATCAACAGATGTCCACCTACCTGACCGACAGCGAGATCAGCCGTTTTAATGAAACGTCCGCTACCCCCCCCTTCCCCGTCTCACCATCATTTAGGCGCGTGGTTGAACGGGCGCTGCACTGGGGCGCAGCATCGGATGGTGCGTTCGATCCCACGCTCGACCCGCTGATCGAGCTTTGGGGGTTCGGGCGGCAGGAGCCGCTGACCGACTGGCCGACCGAAGACGACATCCGCGCAGCCTTGGCACGGACCGGCTATGATCGTTTGCAGATCCCTGATGACGCACATATCCGGAAGGTTGACCCCCAGGTGCGGATCAGTCTCAATGCTATCGCCAAGGGCTATGCCGTCGATGGGGTCGGCACCTTGATCGAGCAGGCGGGCCCAACCAACTGGTATGTGGAAATCGGCGGGGATTTAGCCGTGTCCGGTGTGAATCGTACCGGAGATCCCTGGCGCATTGGAGTGGAGCTGCCCGCAGCCAAGGCCGGGCGCGGCGAAGCCCTCTATGGAATCGCTCACATAACAGAGGGCAGCCTGGCTGGGTCTGGCGTGTATCGGCAATGGCACACCATGGCGGATGGCCGCCGTTACTCGCACATCATCGACCCTCGCACCGGCTACCCCACGGACCATGACTTGGTGGCGGTCCACGTCTGGGCACCGCGCTGCGTAGATGCCGATGCCGTGGCCACCGCCTTAATCGTTATGGGCCGTGATGAGGGAATGGCATGGGTCGAAACCCTGGCGCAGGTTGAGGCCTTGTTCTTCCAACAAGCGGAGGGGGGCGAATTCCGCTCCTCCGCATCATCCGGATTCAGCGTCCGCACCGGGTTGGAGCCTCTGGCCAAATGAAGCAAAAAGACAATGTTGATCTGATTTGCGACATCGCCGAGTTGGCGGGGTTGTTCGAGCGCAGCAGCAGCCTGGAAGATTTCCTCAAGACCGCCACCAGCATTATCGCCTGGCATATGAAGGCGGCGGTCTGCTCGATATACCTTTATGACGAGAACAACGATGACCTGGTACTGCGCGCTACGCAAGGCCTGGAGACGGCGGCTGTCGGTCAAGTCCGGCTCAAACTGGGGGAAGGGATAACGGGCCTGGCGCTGAAAGAACTGCGCCCCATCTGTGAAGGCCGCGGCTCACGCAACAGCAGCTTCAAATATATCCCGGGCATCCTGGAGGAAAAATTCGAAGCGTTCCTGGCCGTGCCCATACTGCGGGGGCTCTCTAAAGTCGGGGTGTTGGTCGTACAGGATACGCAGCCCCATTACTTTGACGAACATGACGTAAAAGCCCTGCGCGCCATTGCCGGCCAGTTGGCTACGACAATCGAGAATGCCAACTTGTTGATGAGTGTGCATGCGGAGGCGGTGGTGCCCCCCAGCGCGCCTGCCCCATTGCCCCGTTTTATTAAAGGCACCGGCATATCCAGTGGCGTTGCATGCGGCAAAGCAACCGTCACCAACGAAATCGATTTGGAAGCGTTGCGAGCGGCGGAGGGGCAGATGGCGCCACGAACCTTGCAAGACTTTCAACGCGCCCTGCAGGAAACGGAAAATCAGTTGACGACACTGCAAAACGCGTTGGATGAAGAGTTGTCGGACGTCGCCTCACTGATTTTCAGCGCACATTTGCTGATGCTTAAAGACTCCTCGTTTACGGGAGAAATCGAAGATCAAATTAACCAAGGCGTCTCACCGGCCAAAGCCATCTCCCAGGTGCTGCATAAGTATATCAAACTTTTTGCCAAAAGTGCCAACCCGCGCCTACGGGAAAAAGTGCTCGATTTGAAGGATCTGGGGCATCGTTTACTGCTGAACGTGATGGCCCACGATGGCGACCAGGCGGATTACGGGAATCGCTTGATTGTGGCGCGCGAGCTCCTGCCTTCGGAGCTGCTCAAGCTGGCGGTCCAGCGGGCCGCTGGACTGGTGCTGCTTAGCGGCGGGGTAACCTCACACATCGCGATTCTGGCGCGCTCCCTGCAAATCCCGGGCGTGGTGGTGGATGTGGCACCCAGCCAGCTGGACGCCCTGGAAGACCGCGAACTGCTGATTGATGCCGGCCAGGGCACGTTATACATTGAACCGGATAGCGACATCCGGGAAACCTATGCCCCCCTACTGGAAGCCGAGCCGGATGCTAGACCGGAGGTGGCCGACCAAACCCGCAGTGCCGACGGTACACGCGTCTATCTGCTAGCCAACATCAATCTGCTCAGCGACGTGTCGCGGGCCCTGCAAATGAAGGCCGAGGGGGTGGGGCTGTACCGTAGCGAACTACCCTTTATCGTGCGCGATAATTTCCCTTCGGAAGAAGAGCAGTTCCGAATCTACCACCGGCTGGTTCAACGCATGGCGGGCCGGCCGGTTACCCTGCGGACGCTGGATATCGGCGGGGACAAGATGCTTTCCTACGCATCACCCCAGCACGAAGCCAACCCCTTTTTGGGGCTGCGCGCCATCCGCTACTCGTTGCGGAACCGGGACACGTTCGAGCAGCAATTGCGCGCCATGCTGCGGGCAGGCGCCGCGGCGCCGATCCGCATCATGTTTCCTTTAATTTCCTCACTCGACGACTACCTGCATGCGTGCGAGGTCGTGCAGGGGTGTCAACTGGCTCTGCAACGGGAAGGGATGCCGCATAGTGCGCAGCCGGAGCTGGGCGTGATGATTGAGCTGCCGTCGGCCGTGGAACTGATCGATGAACTGTGTCAGGCGGCGGATTTCATCTGCATTGGAACCAACGACCTGGTGCAGTATTTATTGGCGGTCGATCGCACCAACGAGAAGATCGCAGATCTCTACACGCCCTATCATCCCGCCGTGCTGCGGGCCTTGTACCGGGTCATCGATGCCGCCGAACGCCACGGCATCGAAGTGTCCATCTGCGGCGACGCCGCAACCGATGCGCAAATGATCCCCTTCCTGATCGGCTGCGGTCTACGAACCTTCAGCGTCGACCCGGCTGAGATACCGGAGGTGCAGTCCATCATTCAGCGCTGCAACATAGAAAAAGCACGTAAACGGGCTCGGCGCGCCCTGCGCATGAGCCGCATCAGTGAAATCGAGGCCTTTTGGCGGGGTGATTAGCCCGGCAGCAGCGCGGCGACTACAGCTTCCTGCTGGGCGGTGGCCGACTGGGCCTGCGTTTGGAGGGCGTCGATGCGTTGGGTGTAGGTCTCGAAATCAAGTCCCGCCGGCGCGCCCAAATGCGTTTTGCGGGCGACCACCGTGGCCGGATCTAGCTGTTCCAGCTCGTCGAGATGCGCCTTCACATGGTGATAGGCATCGCGAAAAGCCATCCCCTGCCCCACCAACTCCAGCGCCCGGTCGGTGGCAAACACATCCGGAGTAAAACCCGCCTGTAACGCGGCCACATTGATCGACAACCCATCCACGATCAACGCCATGATCCGCAAACTGGCGCGTACGGTCTGCACGCCCTCCATGAACGGCTCCTTGGCTTCCTGCAAATCACGATTATATCCTGAAGGAGCGTTCTTGACGATGTCGTAGACCGTCGCGGCGCAGCCGGCGACCCGTGAGGCCTTGGCCCGTATCAGTTCCAGCACATCGGGATTCCTCTTTTGCGGCATGATGCTGCTGCCGGTACAATACGCTGCCGGCAAATCGAAATACCCGAACTCCGGCATACTGAAGAGGATCAGGTCCTGGGCCAGGCGCGACAAGGACAACATCACCTGGCTGAGCGCGGTCAGGATTTGCGACTCGTTCTTGCCGCGCGCATTATTGGCGTAAAGGACGTTGTGCAGCGGACGCGCAAAACCCAGCAAACGACTGACCTGCTCGCGGTCGATCGGCAACGGGACCCCATAACTCGCCGCCGACCCCAACGGACATTGATTATTAAGCGTGTACGCCTGC
>SLLF01000012.1 GCA_007134175.1 Kiritimatiellia bacterium
GCCCCGAATTTATCGTGCCCCAGGACGGGCACGAAAAGCAGGACTGTGAAATCAACGCCGCCAAGCGCTGGCTGGACGCCAATGGGGCCCGGTACCACACCGGCAACCAGACCCTGCTGGGCGACGATCTCTATGCGCATCAACCGTTCTGCCGGAAGGTGCTGCAGAACAACTACCGCTTCATCTTCGTCTGCAAGCCCGCCAGCCACAAATATCTATATGAATGGCTGGGGGGGATGGAAACCGGACCCGATATTCACACGCTAAAAAAGCGGGTGAAGAACAAGAAGAACCACTGGGAGCAGCACACCTACCGCTACGTCAACCACGTGCCGCTGGTGGAGGGCGAAGGGGCCATGAAGGTCAATTGGTGCGAAGTCACCATCACCTCAAAGGGCAAGCAGACCTATCACAGCGCGTGCATCACGGACTGGACCCTCACCGACGAGAATGTCGCCGGCATCGTCACGGCTGGACGCGCCCGCTGGAAAATCGAAAACGAAAACAACAACACGCTCAAACGCCGGGGCTACCATCTCGATCATAACTTCGGCCACGGGAAAAAGTATCTGTCCTCGACGCTGGCCGCCCTCAATATCCTCGCCTTCCTCCTCCACGGATTGCTCACCTTCTGCGATGAAGCCTATCGAATGATCCGGAACAAGCTGCCAACTAAACAAACCTTCTTCGACCATGTCCGCTGTCTCACTTGCTACCACTGCTTCCCGTCATGGAACGCCATGATGGATTTCATGATGCGCGGACTGGAAATCGGACCTTACGCGACAGACGCCTGAAAAAAACACTACAGGTGTACTGTGCCCTGACACCGCCAACGAGGAAAAATGACCCGTTAAACCCATATCCAGCCACGCTCACGCCCTCCGTGCGCCGCTTCCCGGCCCCAACAAAAAAGCGTTCCCGCCCGAGCCAATGCGCCAACCGCTCCATCAGCCTCCCGACACACCCTCAAAACACGCGCCCAGTCGCTCCGCAGAGGCCAAAATGAGAATTGCTGTTGAGACACCCCCTTGCTTCGACTCACCATATACGCTATAAAGTTTCCAGCGAATTGTTTTCGCTCGTGGAACGGAGATCCCCTGGTCGTTCCACACCATTTTTTTGGGGAACATTACAGGAGGCTGAGAATGAACTGGTATCTGGACGTACTGAAACAATATGCCGTTTTCACGGGACGCGCCCGCCGTAAGGAATACTGGATGTTCGCCTTGATCAACTTTGTGATCGCGGTGGTTATCATGTTGGTCGAGGGCATGCTGGGCAGTCCCGGTGTTGTTGGGATGATCTACAGTCTGGCCGTCCTGGTACCGGCTCTGGCCGTGTCTGTCAGGCGACTGCACGACACGGGGCGAAGCGGCTGGTGGTTGCTTATCGCACTCGTGCCTTTCGTGGGCGGCATTATCCTGCTGGTCTTTATGGTCCTTGACGGAACGCCGGGCGATAACGCCTACGGTCCCAGTCCTAAAGCGGTTCCAGAAGCCGCTGCGCCCGAGCCGCCACCGGCCCAGGCCTGAATCGAAGGTTAGTTGTGCGAGGGCAGAGCGTGGAGCGTTGTATTCCACGCTCTTGCCTTGCACCCTTGCGCTGTATCCCTGGCACCGTTTCAAGGGCAAAGGTCACGCCGGGAAAGGGCACAAAAAAAGTGTTGTACGCTGAGGCCGGGTATTGTAAGCGGAATGCATGCAACGCAAAATGATCGATTACAGAAAGGGGACCAAGCATGAATATACCGGGCGACCTGCAATACACGGAGACACACGAATGGATCCGGGTGGAAGACGATGAACTGGTGGTGGGCGTCACCGACTTTGCCCAGTTGCAGCTCTCGGATTTGACCTATGTTGAGCTACCGGCCGTCGGCGACCAGGTGGTCGCAGGCGATGAGGTGGCGGTGCTGGAGTCGGTAAAAGCGGCTTCGGATATTTATGCACCGGTGGCCGGAACCGTCACCGGCGTCAACGAATTGCTGGCGGAATCTCCTGAGCTGCTGAATGCCGATCCCTATGGTGAAGGTTGGCTATTTAAATTGCGTCCGCAGGATATGGCCGATCTGGACGACCTGCTGGACGCGGATCAATACGAAGCTACAATACCTGATGCCTGATCAACGGGGACGGCCATGCCTGCTGCCTGGGGGGTGATTTATCCTACACCGCAGCCGTACGAACCATTGGCTCGCAAGCAGGAATGCTGGGCGCGGGCACGCCACGCGAACCAGCTACCTGATCTTGTCTTGTTTCTGGAGCACGAACCCACCGTGACGCTGGGCCGGCGCGGCCGCACACAGCATCTATTGGTCCCGCCGGAAACACTCGCCGCCCGGGGCATAGCCCTCCACCGTTCCGCCCGCGGCGGGGACGTCACCTATCACGCGCCCGGGCAACTGGTCTGCTACCCCATTCTGCGCCTGGGCGCACTAGGGGCGGACGCACACGGTTATCTCTATAATCTTGAAGAACTGGCCATTCGCACCTGTAGTGATTTCGGCGTTTCCGCCTTCCGGGTGGCAGGCAAAAATGGGGCTTGGACCAAGGATGGAAAACTGGCAGCCATCGGGTTTCATTTACGGCGGGGCATAACGATTCACGGCATGAGTTTCAATGTGAACTTGGATTTGACCGGATTCGACACCATCGTCCCCTGCGGTTTGATCGGTGACCCGGTAACCTCGCTGGCGACCATACTGGGCAAGCGTGCACCCGCGCTATCTGCAGTTCGCGAGTCCATGCGGGAACACTTCGCAACGGTGTTCGGGCGGCCACTGGCACCCCATTCCCCTGCCGAGCTGGAACCGTTTTGTTGGCCACCTTCAGACCACGTCAACCCAACCAGCGCAACACCACCAACGTGATATCGTCCAACTGGTCACGGCCTTCGGCGAAGCGCCGCACTTCCGCCCGAATGGCTTCGTACAGGTCGGGTACGGCCAAACCGCGCTGTTCGCGGACGAATGCCTGCAACCGCTCGTAGCCGAATTCTTCTTCGGTCGCACTCTGGGCTTCGGTGATGCCGTCCGTGTAGAGGACCACGGTGTCTCCCGGCTGCAAGGTGTAGGACGCTTCAACCATAATATCATCAAAGGTAGCGGCGTCGAGCATACCGAGCGCCGCACCGGGGGGCGTTATTTGTTGCACCGTTCCATCGGCATGCACGACCAGTAGCGGCTCGTGACCGGCACGGCCAAAGCGTATAGCATGGTGCGCCATGTCAAGCTCGACCGCCGACATGGTGACAAACATGTCCGGGTCGAGGTTGCTGGATATGTTACGGTTCACCCGGCGCAACACATCCACCGGTGCCGCTTCGAACTCCAGATACGTATGGATCAGGGCGCGAATAATGCTCATGATCAGGGCGGCAGGGACGCCTTTCCCGGAGACATCGCCCACCAGCAGGTAGCAGTAGCCGTTGCGCTGGACATAATCAAAATAGTCCCCGCCCACCTCCAGCGCAGGCTGACTGCCACCGGCGATGGCATAACCCGGCAAGGACGGTGCCGCCCGCGGCAGCATCGACTGCTGAATCTGGCGGGCCAGCGTCATTTCCTGCGCCATGCGTTCCTGTGCCGCCAGACGTTGATACAAGTTGGCGTTGTCGATAGCCACCGACGCGTGCTGGGCGAGCGTCTGGAGGATCGTCAGGGTATCGTCATCATACAGTCCCTTATCCTGTTTCCGGCCAATCCGGATCACGCCGACGCTGTGCTTGCCGGATAACAAGGGAATAGCCAGTTCAGCCACGTCCACCGGCTCGTTATTGGCCGATCCATTACTTTTCAGGTAAATGGTCCAGCGCTCCCGCATCGCCAATTGGGCCAACTCGTCCCGTTCGGGTGGCGGCAAGGCCGCTGCACCGTACTCCAACCGGACGGCTAGTTTACGGCCCTCGGTATCGTATAAATAGAGACGGTACGCGTCAGCCGTGGACATGCGCTCAAACATCTCCCCCAACGTATCGAACAACCGGTCCGCATCCAACTGTCGGCTAATGCGCACCGTCCACTCCTGCATGCGATGCATCACATCCAGTCGCCGGCCGAGCGAGAAGATCATCTCGTTGAAGGTCGTGGTCAGTTCGCCGATTTCATCGTCCGTGAATACCGGGACCTGCTGGTCCAAGTCCCCCCGATGCACCTTTTTGGCGGCCTGCGTCAACGCTCGGATGGGCTGAAGGGTCTGCCGCGAAAAGACCAGTGACAGCAAGAGGGTGCCCGCCAGCACCACCAGCAGGATTTGCACGGCGGTAATCCAGAGCTGGGTCATTTGCTGGCTCAGTTTTGTAGGGATATACACCTTGAGAAAACCACGGGCGGCATCCCGGGTATCCACCGGACCCGATACGCGGATCAGCCCCTGCGCCCGGAGATACTCCAGGGTGGTCTGGCGCGGGACCTCATCCGGGGCAATCGGTGCAGCCGGCGGACGATCGGTATTATCACGATAATCATAACGCACCCGCCCCAGCTCGTCATAGATGGTCACCTGAACCGGCCGGTGTTGCAGGAAATGGTCCACATCTGGGTCTAGTTGCATGAACTGCTGTTGCAGCTCAAAATCAATGTGACGCCGGATATAAACGGAATACCATTGATGATGAGCCGTCAGGTAGTGCGACAGGGCGGAATATACCATGTAGGCCGTGTCGATTTCCAAGGCGTACATTTCACGCCGGTAGCGATAGGCGTGGGTACCGGTGATGGTCAAGCCCGTCAGCACCGTCATGACAACGACATGCACCGTAATTTTTTTAAAAAAACCCAGCTTGAGCGGAACACGCGCCCACTGTACCATTCGTTCCATCATGAATCGGATTGACCACTTGCTCTTCAAACTGACCTCGCCAAACGCATTGAAGCGAGAGTGTACGGCAGCCATCCCGCGGACGCAAGCGGGATTGCAGGCCAGACACACGCGGTTCACCGGGGGGGCGATTACGGACGACGATTACGGACCGAGCCACGTATGAAACAACCGCTGATGATCGGTCCACTCACCATCGGACCACCGGCCCCCTGCCGCGTGGTGGGCGTTGTAACGTCACCCGCAACAATGGCTGGGCCGGCCACGGGCCCCCTCCCCTGTGACCTGATCGAGGTGCGCCTGGATCGCTGGAACCTACCACCCGACCGTTGGTCGCACGTCTGGCAGCAAGGGGTGGTCCGTGATATCCCTGTGCTAGCCACACTACGCTTGGCGGCAGAAGGCGGATGCTGGACAAAACCCGACCAGGATCGACTCCCTATACTGCAGCACGTGTTAACCGCTGCAGACGCCGTGGATGTGGAAATTCGCAGCGCCCTGTTCACCACGATCGCCGCTCGCACGGCCGAGCAAGGCAAGACGGTGGTAGCCTCCTTCCACGACTTTGAACGAACCCCGCCAACGACCACCCTTTGCTCGGTGCTGGAAACCGCAGCGGTCTACCCACACGCCGTGATCAAACTGGCCGTCCAGGTCCGGTCGCCGACGGATCGGGAGCGGCTGGAATCGATCCTGCATGATCCTCCGGTAAGCAATCCGCTATGTATTATCGGCATGGGGCCGGCCGCCGCCGACACCCGCATCACCTTCCCCGCGTTGGGTTCCTGTCTGACCTACGGGTATTTGGACGAGCCTACGGCCCCCGGCCAATGCTCCTGCCAGGAGCTGCGGCAACAGCTTGTAAACCCCAGCCAATCGGGAGATACGCCTTATGCCGATTCATAACGCCGACATTGCCCAGCGTTTTACAGAGATGGCCAACTTGCTGGAGATCAAAGGGGACAACCCCTTCCGTATCCGCGCCTACCGCAACGCGGCGCAAGTGATCGAGGATTCCGCCGACGAGTTGGCTACGCTGGTGGCCACGGACAAGGACCTGAGCGAATTGGCGGGCATCGGTCAGGAGTTGGCCGCCAAGATCGCGGAGATCGTTGCCAGCGGCACCTGTGCTGCGCTCGAAAAGCTGCGAGGAACACTGCCACCCCATATCACCGATTTACTGACCCTGCCCGGTCTCGGCCCGAAACGGGTGCGAACGCTCTATCAAAAGCTGGATATAGGCGACTTGGACGCGCTGCGCCAGGCAGCCGAAGGCGGACGCATCCGCGAACTACCCGGCTTGGGTGAAAAGACCGAACAGCACATCCTCGAAGCATTAAAAGCGCAAGCCAACACATCCCGACGGTATTTACGCGCCTTGGTTCGTCCCTATGTCGACAGCCTGACGAACTATCTGCAAGCCGTCAAAGGCGTCAATCGCGTCACGGTAGCCGGCAGTTACCGCCGCGGTCGCGAGACTATCGGGGATGTCGATCTGCTGGTATTGACCGACCACCCGCCCGAATTGATGCAGGCGTTTGTGTCGTACGATGAGGTACGCGAGGTCCTGGCCCACGGCGAAACCAAGTCCAGCGTCACGCTCAAGTCCGGTGTTCAAGTGGACGTGCGCGTCGTGCCGGCGGACAGCTACGGGGCCGCCCTGCACTATTTCACCGGCAGCAAGGCGCACAACATAGCCATGCGCAAACGCGCTCAGCAACGCCACTGGAAACTCAACGAGTATGGCTTGTTCGACGGAGAACAGGTGGTCGCCGGACAGACAGAAGAAGCCGTTTTCGCCGCACTGGATCTGCCGTTCATCCCGCCGTCACTCCGGGAGAACCGCGGCGAATTGGAGGCGGCCATGGATGACCGGCTACCCGATTTAATCACCGTGGAATCCATCCGGGGCAACCTGCACGCGCATACGAGCGCATCGGATGGACGCCATTCCGTGGCCGAGATGGCCGCGGCCGCCCAGCAAGCGGGACACGAGTACCTCGCCATCACCGATCATTCCAAGCGACTGACCGTCGCCCACGGTTTGGACGAGGAACGGTTAATTGAACAGATCGAGGAAATCGATGCCCTGAACGAACAGCTCCACAACTTCACCATCCTGAAAGGGTGCGAGGTCGACATCCTTGAGGACGGGCGTCTAGACCTGGACGGTGCGGTGCTGAAGCTGTTGGATATCGTAATCGTCGCCGTGCACCACAAGTTCAACCTTTTACAGGATGAACAAACCGAACGGATCATGCGGGCCATGGACCACCCCTGTACCACCTTCGTCGCCCATCCCACCGGTCGTTTGCTGTTGCAGCGGCCGCCCTACGCCGTCGATGTGGCGCGCCTGATTGCACACGCCAGGCAACGGGGGTGTTTTTTAGAGTTGAACGGCAACCCCCAGCGGCTGGACTTGAACGATGTACACTGCCAGGCATGCCGGCAAGCCGGGGTACCGCTCGTTATCAACACCGACGCCCATCAGATCGACGATCACAACCACTTGGTCGCGGGTATTGCCCAGGCCCGGCGCGGCTGGCTAACCGCAGCGGATGTCATCAATACCCTGCCACTCAAGAAACTGCGTCGACGACTGGCGGCGACCCGCCACAGCTAGCCCGCATTTCTCACCGGAATTCCGGTCAATTTGCTGAATCTGTTCGCCCCCGTCCGCCTTGTGCGGACGGAGCGGGAGTTTAGGCTGGCTACAGGCTGTGGCCAGTGTGAGCCCGCAGTGAGAGCACAGGAGTATCGCTCCTTTCTCGCTTAAATCGGGCTCTTTCCGCTACGTACAGTGGAATAGCTTGAGGAAGTTTGGCTCCCGCGGCACAAGGTCGTGGGGCGCTTGAGAGAAATGAGGGCTAGACCATAAACCTGAACAGTGCCTTTGCCGCATAAACAATCCGCATTCCGACAGCTAGTTGCGGCTCATCAATCGTGCCGCGACGCATAACGACGAACCGCAAGCCCTAAACCAGACAGCCCGAGCAATAGCACTCCACCCGTGCCCGGTTCCGGAATGACCGTCAGCGTGACAGACGGATTGCTGTAATTGATACGAAACGCCGTACCGTCCACTGTGAATTCATCGTTGTCCGCCAGCTCGGTTCCGTTTGGCAGGCGGAACAGACCGTCGCGCCCGCTGAAGCCCGCCAGAATCGCGAACTCATCGTCAATGTCCGCCGCGAAACCAGATAGCAGGTTTAGATCCAATACGACACCGTCGCCGCTGGTCGCCAACGACAGCGATGGCGTATCCTCTTCGAA
>SLLF01000249.1 GCA_007134175.1 Kiritimatiellia bacterium
AAGTCCACTTGGCTCAGGCAACGCTATGCGGACGCGCTCTGGATCAACCTTCTCGATCCGGATGTTCATCGGCGGCTGGTTGCGCACCCGGAACGCTTGCGCGAAATGTTGGATGGCCATCCCGATCTTCGGACCGTGGTGATCGACGAGATTCAGCGAGTTCCTGAACTGCTGGCTGTAGTTCATCAGTATATCGAGAGCAAGCGGGGATACCGATTCATCCTGACCGGATCCAGCTCGCGGAAGTTGAAGCGTAGCGGGGTCGATCTGTTGGCAGGACGGGCTGTGGTGACCTTTTGTCACCCGTTCATGGCATCGGAACTGGGAAATGATTTCACCTTGGAGCGATCTCTGCAGCTCGGCTGCGTTCCGCTTGTTCTGGCCGCCCAGGACCCGCAGGAGACCTTGGCCGGGTACGTCATGCTGTATGTGCGCGAGGAAGTCATGGCCGAGGGACTGGTACGTGATATCGGCGGGTTTTCACGGTTTTTGGAGGCGATCAGCTTCTCCCATGCCGCATTGCTGAATGTGGCCGAGGTATCAAGGGAATGCGAGGTTAGCCGCAAGACCGTCGAGGGGTACGTCTCGGTTCTCGAGGATATGCTGCTGGGCACGCGGCTGCCCGTTTTTTCCCGCCGTGCAAAGCGGTCACTGATCAAGCAATCGAAATTCTATCTAGCCGATTGCGGTGTGTTCCGCTCGCTACGTCCCCGCGGCCCGCTGGACCGGAGGGAGGAGATGGACGGCGCGGCCCTGGAGGGGCTGGTTTACCAGCACTTGCGGGCCTGGGCCGACTACTCCCTTCAGCAGACCGAATTATCCTTCTGGCGAACACAGGCGGGAACCGAGGTGGACTTTGTGATCTACGGTGCGTCCCGGTTCCTGGCGCTGGAAGTCAAGAATGGCGGCAAAGTCAGCAGAAATGATCTAAAAGGACTCAAAGCCTTCCGCGACGACTATCCCGAGAGTACGTGCGCGTTGCTCTACCGTGGACGCGACCGCTTGATGATAGACGGCATCCTCTGTCTGCCCTGCGCCCAATTTCTGCAGGTGCTGACTCCAGATCAGCCGCCGCTTCCGGAGGACTGAGCGGGGGCGTTACACTTCGTGAGCTCTACACCCGTGGCAGGTCGCCGGCCCCTTTGGTCGGGAGCTCGGTCTGTCCCATCAGGGCCAAGTCCACCGCGCGGGCGGCTTCGCGACCTTCGCTGATGGCCCAGACGATGAGGGACTGGCCGCGGCGGCCGTCGCCGGCGGCAAAGACGTTGGGTACATTGGTGGTGTACTGGTCGTCGGTCTTGATATTGCCGCGTTCGTCCAGTTCCACCCCCAGATGCTCAACCACCCCGCCCGGTTCCGGTCCGGTGAAGCCCAGCGCCAGCAGGACCAGGTCCGCCGGCCATTCCTTGTCGGTGCCCGGGACTTCCTTGATCCGCGGCCGCCCGCCGTTGGAGTCGGGCTCGAATTCAATCTGGGTGGTGATTAATTTGGTGACGCGCCCTTTCTCGCCAATAAATTTGCGGGTGTTGATGCTCCATTCGCGGTGCACCCCTTCCTCGTGCGAGCTGCTGGTACGCAACCGCATGGGCCAGTAAGGCCACGGTTGACGGTCGGGCCGTCCTTTGGGCGGCTTGGGCAGCAGTTCGAAATTGGTGACCGATAACGCCCCTTGCCGGTTGGAGGTGCCGACGCAGTCGCTGCCGGTATCGCCACCGCCGATGACGATGACGTGCTTGCCCTTGGCATGGCACGCTTCATCCTCCGCCACCGGCTCGCCTCCGACCAGTTTGTTCTGGCGCGACAGAAACCGCATGGCGGGCATGATACCCGTGAAATCGCGGCCCGGCACCGGCAGATCACGGCCGGCCGTGGCGCCGATGCACAGGACAATCGCGTCGTAGGCCTTCAACTCATAGAACGGGATGTTATCGCCCAGGGCGGCGTTAGTCTTGAAGGTGATGCCCTCCGCCTCGAGGATGTGGAGGCGGCGGTCGATGACCCACTTCTCCATCTTGAAGTCAGGGATGCCGTAACGCAGCAGGCCGCCCGCCTTTGGCGCGCGTTCGTAGACGGTGACGAAATGGCCCGCTCGGTTCAACTGCTGGGCGGCGGCCAGCCCTGCCGGGCCGGAACCAATGACCGCGACCTTCTTCATGGTACGGTTTTCGGGCCGGATCGGCAGCACCCAGCCTTCGTTAAAGGCGCGCTCGATGACCTGCTTCTCGATTTCCTCGATGGTGACAGCGGGTTCGTTGATGGACAGCACGCAGGCTTCCTCGCAAGGGGCCGGACAAAGCCGTCCAGTGAATTCGGGGAAGTTATTGGTGGCGTGGAGCCGGTCAATGGCGTCTTTCCATAGATTGTTATACACCAAGTCGTTCCAGTCCGGGATCAGATTGCCCAGCGGGCAACCGGCATGGCAGGTGGGTACGCCACAATCCATGCACCGGGCGGCTTGATCGCGAATCTTCTGCTCCGGGAAGGGGAGATAAAACTCCTTGAAATCCTTGACCCGGTCCTGCGGAGGGCGCTTCTTGGGCAGCTCCCTGGTGAATTCCTTGAACCCTGTTGGTTTTCCCATCCCTTTGTCTCCTTAAACAGCCGCTGCGACCGCGGATTCCTCCGCTTCGCGCGCCAGTCGTTCCAGTGCCCGTCGATAATCGGTCGGCATGACCTTGATAAACTGCGACTGGGCGTAGGCCCAGCGCTCCAGTACGCGCTTGGCGCAGGCGCTATCGGTGTAGGCGATGTGCCGCTCGATCAACGACCTCAGCTCCGCGACGTCGTCGTTCTCCACCACCGGCTCCAGCTCCACCATTTCCTGGTTACAGCGCACGGATTCAAAGTCGCCGTCCGGGTCATAGACGTAGGCGATGCCGCCGCTCATGCCCGCGGCAAAGTTACGGCCGGTAGCACCGAGCACCACAACGCGGCCGCCGGTCATGTATTCGCAACCGTGATCGCCGACCCCTTCCACCACGGCGTACACGCCGCTATTGCGCACGCCAAAGCGTTCCCCGGCCATACCGCGAATGAACGCCTCGCCGCTGGTGGCGCCGTAGAAGGCGACATTGCCTATGATAATGTTGTCCTCGGCCACAAAATCCGCTCCTTCCGGCGGCCGAATGGTTAGCCGTGCGCCGGACAGGCCCTTGCCAAAATAGTCGTTGGCGTCCCCGCGGATGTGCATGGTGAGGCCCTTGGCCCCGAACGCGCAGAAACTCTGCCCAGCCGAGCCGATGCAATGGAAGACAATGGAATCGTCCGGCAAGCCAGCGGCCCCGTGTTTCCTGGATATCTGGCTGCTGAGCATCGTGCCGACGGTGCGGTAGGTGTTGCGGAGCGCGATATGCTCCTCCACCTGCTCGCTGCGCTCCAGAGCCGGCCCGGCCAGCTTGATCAGTTCATGATCCAGGGCCTGGTCCAGCCCGTGATCCTGCTGTTGGCTGCAGTAGACGCCGACCGTTTCCGGCACCTCCGGCTTGCGCAGGATAGCGGAAAAATCGATGTGGCGCGCTTTACGGTGCTCGATCGTGGCGCGCGGTTGCAATTTGTCCACGCGCCCTATCATTTCGTTGATGGTACGGAAACCGAGCGCCGCCATGATGCGCCGCAGCTCCTGGGCGACGAGGTAGAAGTAATTGATCACGTGGTCCGGTTGTCCGGTAAACTTCTTGCGCAGCGCGGGATCCTGGGTCGCGATGCCGACGGGGCAGGTGTTGAGGTGGCAGACGCGCATCATGATGCAGCCCATCACCACCAGCGGCGCGGTGGAGAAGCCGAACTCCTCGGCCCCGAGCAGGCAGGCGATGGCCACATCGCGGCCGGTCTTCATCTGGCCGTCGCATTCCACCACAATCCGGCTGCGCAGATCGTTCATCACCAGCGTTTGATGCGTCTCCGACAAGCCCAGCTCCCAAGGGAGCCCGGCGTGTTTCAGCGAGGTCTGGGGCGAAGCGCCCGTGCCGCCATCGCACCCGCTGATCAGGACGACATCGGCTTTCCCCTTCGATACGCCCGCCGCGACAGTGCCCACGCCCATTTCGGAGACCAGCTTGACGTTAATGCGCGCCTCGGCGTTGGCGTTTTTTAGATCGTGAATGAGCTGGGCCAAATCCTCGATGGAATAGATATCGTGGTGCGGCGGCGGCGATATGAGGCCGACGTAGGGCGTAGAGTGGCGGGTCTTGGCGATATCGGGGTAGACCTTTTCGCCGGGCAACTGGCCGCCTTCACCGGGCTTGGCTCCCTGGGCCATCTTGATCTGCAGCTCGCGGGCGTTGACGAGGTAGTGACTGGTTACGCCGAAGCGGCCCGAGGCGACCTGCTTGATGGCGCTGTTGCGCCAGCGTCCGTCCACGTCGGGCTCAAAGCGATCTTCGTCTTCGCCGCCCTCGCCGCTATTGCTGCGGCCACCAATCTGGTTCATGGCAATGGCCAGCGATTCGTGCGCTTCCTTGCTGATCGAGCCGTAGGACATGGCCCCGGTCTTGAAGCGCTTGACGATTTCCGTCCACGGCTCCACCTCATCCAGCGGAACCGGCTCAGGTTCCGTCCGGAACGCCAGCAAGCCGCGCAGCGTTCCAAGCTGCTCGTTCTGCTGGTTGATGAAATCGGCGTATTGCTGATAGCCTTTTTCGTCGCGGATCTTAGTCGCTTCCTGGAGCTTGGCTACCGTGATCGGATTGAACTGGTGGTATTCCCCGCCGCGCCGCCACTGGTACAAGCCGCCCACTTCCAATCCCAGCCGTTCGGGGATGGCCTTGATGGGGTAGGCGCGGTGATGGCGTTCCAGCGTCTCCTCCGCCAACACCTCCAGGCCGATACCGCCGATACGCGACGGGGTGCCGGTGAAATAGCGGTCGATCACGGCGTCGCTCAGGCCCACCGCTTCGAAGATTTGGGCGCCGTGATAGCTCTTGAGCGTGGAAATGCCCATCTTGGACATTACTTTCAAGATGCCCTGGCCGATAGCCTTGATGTAGTTCTTCAGCGCGGCTTCCGGCGGCACGTCCTTGGTGATGCCGCGGGCGACCATGTCCTCGATGGTTTCGAAGGCAAGATAGGGGTTGATTGCGCCCACGCCGAAGCCGACCAGCAGGCAGAAGTGGTGTACTTCCCGGGGTTCCGCGCTTTCCACCACCAGGTTGCAATGCACGCGACGCTGTTTGCGGATCAAGTGGTGATGCACGCCGGCGGCCGCCAGCAAGGTGGGCAGGGGGGCCCAGTCGCGGTCGGCACCCCGGTCGGAAAGAATGAGAATCGTGGCACCCTTGTCCACCGCCGCCACTGCCGCCTGACACAACTGGTCCAGACCGCGCTGGAAACCGGCAGGGCCGTCCTCCGCCTTGAACAGGGTCGGCAGGGTCTCGGCGCGAATATCGCCGATATACATCTCGCGAATCTGCGCGATCTCGCGGTTGCTGAGAATCGGTTGATTGATACGGAACTGATGGCAGTGGTCCGCCGTCTCTGCGAACAGGTTTTGGCGCGCGCCGAGCGTGGAGTGGAGCGACGTGACCAGCTCCTCCCGAATCGCGTCCAGCGGCGGGTTGGTGACCTGGGCGAAGAGTTGTTTGAAATAGTCGTACAGCAGCCGCGGCCGGTTGGAGAGCACGGCCAGCGGCGTATCGTCGCCCATCGAGCCGATCGCCTCCTTGCCGGTGCGGGCCATCGGTCCCAGGATGATCTTGATGTCTTCCAACGAGTAGCCGAACTGCTGCTGGCGGGTTTGCAGCGTCTCGAAATTGGTGTGCGGCAGCTGCTTGGGAGTCGGCAAACGGTCGAACCGCACCAGGCACTTGTTGAGCCAGGCCCGGTACGGGCGGCGCGCGGCCATTTCGCCCTTGATCTCCTCGTCGTCGATGATGCGGCCTTGTTCCGTGTCCACCAGAAACATCCGGCCCGGCTGCAGGCGGCCTTGCGATTTAATATTGGTTGGATCGACGGGAATCACCCCGGTTTCCGAGCCCATGATCACGTAGCCGTCCTTGGTCACGGTATAGCGCGACGGCCGCAACCCGTTGCGGTCCAGCACCGCGCCGATACATTTGCCGTCGGTGAAGGGGATGGAGGCGGGGCCGTCCCACGGCTCCATCAGGGCGGCGTGGTACTCGTAGAACGCGCGTTTGTCGTCATCCATCGTGGCGTGGTTCTGCCAAGCCTCGGGGATCAGCATCATGATCGCGTGCGGCAACGAGCGGCCGGTGTGGTAGAGCAACTCCAGCGCGTTATCCAGCGCGGCCGAATCGCTGACGCCCGGGGTGATGATCGGAAAGAGTTTCCGCATGTCTTCGCCGAACCGCTCGGACTGGAACCGGTACTGGCGGGCGTCCATCCAGTAGGTGTTGCCGCGCACGGTATTGATCTCGCCGTTGTGGCAGAGAAAGCGGAACGGCTGGGCCAGATCCCACGTAGGAAAGGTGTTGGTACTGTAGCGCTGATGCACCAGGGCCAGACCGCTGACCATCTCCTTGTCGGCCAGATCGGGGTAGAAGGGCTTGATTTGATCCGCCAGCAAGAGTCCCTTGTAGATCAAGGTCCGCGACGAGAGGCTGGAGATGTAAAAGTAGGGTTTTTCGGTAATGTCCGATTCGCGGATCACCCGTTCGACCACCTTGCGGATCACGTATAATTTGCGTTCGAAATGGGCTTCGTCCTGCATCCCCGGGCCGCGCTTGACGAAAAGCTGCTCGATCACCGGCTCTACCGCGCGGGCGATATCGCCCAGGTATTCGTTGTGCACAGGAATCGGGCGCCAGCCGAGCACCTCCTGGCCTTCGGCCCGAACGACGGCTTCGAATTGCGCGCGACAGAACGCGCGCTCCTCCTTATGGCGGGGGAAGAAGACCACAGCCGCCGCGTAGTCGCCGGGATCGCCAACCTCAAATCCCTCGGCCCCGGCCACCTTCTTGATGAAGGCATGTGGCATTTGCATCAGGATGCCGGCCCCGTCCCCGGTCTTCTCGTCACAACCACAGGCGCCGCGATGGGAGAGGTTTTCCAGAATTTGGAGACCCTGCTCGACGATCCGGTGGGATTTCTCCCCTTTCAGGTTGCAGATCATGCCGACGCCGCACGCGTCGTGCTCAAACGACGGCCGGTAAAGTCCCTGCGGCGGCGGCAATGCGCCGGTCAGTCGGTTGGCCAGTATCCTGTTTCTCATCATATATTCACCCCAGCAAGAAAGAGACCGCGCCCCGTTTCAAGTGGGGCCGGAAAGTTCAAGGCGGGCAATATAACCTGAATCGGCCGTAATGAAAGTCAGAAAATGAGAAAGGCTGGGGGGACCTGATGTGCTGGTTCGAGCGCTTACTTGTACACCTCTCGTCGATGACCAACCTTAACGACACAGACCAGCAGCCGATCATGCTCAACGGAATAGATGATTCTGTAGACTCCCTGTCGAATTCGATAGCGCTCTTGCCCGGCGAGTTTTGTGGCTTGGGATGGGCGTGGATCGCTGGCGAGCGCCCCAATGCAGGTCATAATACGCTTTACGTCTTTCTTCGGAATGTCATCGAGGTCCTTCAAGACCGATTTGCGAAGGACGACATTATAACTTGCCATGGCGCTTTAGTTCCTTCAGGGCCGCCTCATACGAGATCACCGGTTCGCCCGACCGTTCGCCAAAAGCGGCGAGATCTTCAGCATCCTCGGCAAGTGAGAGTTGAACAGCCTCATTCACGATATCCGACAAGGACCGAGCCGTTTCTACAGACTTGAGCCGCAAGGCCCTGTGCAAACCCGGCTTTAAATATACCGTGGCCCTTTTCGTTAATGTGGTCATGGTGTTGCTCCTTTACTGTCTGGGCACCATACCGCTACAACGTTGTAACGTCAACGCGCTATATGGAATTCGTCACGGGATGTTGAGCCGGGGCTGGGTCTGCTCACCCGACGCCCGGGAATCCGTCAGCTTCCCGGCCATCGCCCGTGCGGCGACGAGGTTCTCAACGAGTTGAACCATCTGGGGTTTCCCTACTCCATCTGGCCGGAGAGGTAGACGTCGTAGGCCGCCAAATCGAGCATGCCGTGTCCGCACAAGTTGAACAGGATCACTTTCTTCTCGCCGGTTTCGCGCGCCTTGAT
>SLLF01000130.1 GCA_007134175.1 Kiritimatiellia bacterium
ACTACAGGCGCAGCCGGGTGTCGAGGTGGTCGGAGTGGTCAACCGCAGCCGGGCCTCATCCGAGGCGGTCGCGTCCGCGTTCGGTATTCCGCGGGTCTATGTTCATTGGCGGGAGGCGGTGGAAGACCCGGCGACACAGGCGATCGTGATCGGCACCTGGCCGTATCTCCATGCGCCGATCACCTTGGCGGCATTGGCCGCCGGTAAACATGTGCTGACCGAGGCGCGCATGGCGCGGGATGCACAGGAGGCCCACGCCATGTGGGCCGCCGCCCAGCAACGGCCGGACCTGGTCACGCAAGTGGTCCCGGCCCCGATGAGCCTGGAGGTGGACCGCACGATGCAGCGTCTCTGGGCCGAGGGTTGGTTGGGGGAGTTGCGCTTCATCGAAAGTATGCGCACGGTGGATTTTCCAGCAGCCACGCCTCCGTTGCATTGGCGGCGCGATTACGATTTGAGCGGATTGAATGTAGGGGCGATGGGAATCGTCTACGAAATGATCATGCGCTGGGTTGGCCCGGCGAGCCGGGTACTGGCCATGAGTCGGACATTTGATCGCCGTAATAAGGTGGCGGATGGCCAAGTCTGCACGGTACAGGTGCCGGATCATCTGGATGTGCTGGCCGATATGGCGTGCGGCGCGCAACTCCACTTGCAACAGAGCCAGGCGACTGTGCTCAAGGAGGGGGCGGGGATATGGCTCTACGGCACGGAAGGCGTGTTGCGCTTTCACGACAAGGCACTGACCGGCGCGCGCCGCGGGGAAAAAGAGTTGCAGCCCATTCCCATACCGGAAGATGAGCGGGGCGGGTGGCGCGTGGAAGAGTCATTCATCAATGCCATCCGTGGACGCGAACCGGTCACGCTTACGAACTTTGCCGACGGGGTGAAGTATATGGAATTCATCGAAGCGGTGGCGCGCAGTGCCGCTCAGGGACGAGCGATCCATCTACCGTTGCGCCTGAATGGTGGTTGATTCGTGTTTCCCGGACGCGGGTCCGTGACTTGCCTTATAACGATTGAATGCGCGTCCAGACCTGGCGGGCGCGTTCGACGCAGCGCGCCCGGATGGCCTCCTCGTCCACGGCCGTCACGCGCCCATCCTCGACTACGATCCGGCCGCGAGCGATGGTGGTGTTGATGCGGGCGAAGCTGAGGCCGTAAAGCAAATGACCGTAGAAATTGGTGGGGCTGAGCGGGGTGAACGGGACATAGTCCGCGATAATCACGTCGGCTAGGGCGTCGGGAGCCAAAAGGCCCCGTGGCGTTTTGAACAAGCGACTACAGATGGTCCGGTTGTTTTTCAGCAGGATGTTGGCGGCCTCGGTGAAGGCGACACGCGGATCGCGCCGATACGTACGCTGTAAGAGATACATGGCGCGGGCTTGCGAGATCATGTGCGAGGACATGCCATCGGTCCCCAAGCCCACCAGCACTCCGCGTGCACAGATTTCCAGCAGAGGTGTGACGCTGAGCCCGTTGTTCATGTTGGATTCAGGATTATTCACTAAAATCGAGTCCGTTGTCTTGAGAAGATCCATCTCACGAGCCTCAAAATGAATGCCGTGGACAAAAATAGAACGCCGACTGGGTATACCAAACTCCAGAAAACGGTCCATTAGGCGGCGTTGATATCGTTCGAACGTCGTTTGAACGTCAATCTCCGCTTCGGCGGCGTGGACGTGAAAGCCGACACCCTGTTCATGGGCGATATCGGCACACCGTTCCAGGGTAGGGGTGCTTAGCGTCATCAAAGCGTGCAACCCGAACAAGGCGGTGATTTGGTCGTCGCCAGCCGCTTTGGTCTTCTTGATGAACCGCTCGTTTTCGGCGATGCCATGGCCTTGTTCGTTCCGGTCAGACACTTCGTAGCAGAGACAGCCGCTCAGGCCGACTTCGCGGAACGCTTGCTCGATCCGGTCCAGGCTGCCGTCCGCGCAACTCGGCGATGCGTGGTGATCAATGATGGTGGTGCAGCCGGCGCGGGCGGCGTAGAGCAGGGCGATCAGGGCGGAATAGTAAACGTCGTCGGAGTCCAGTGCCCGGTCCAGTTTCCACCACAGCCGCTCCAGGATTTGCTGGAAATTGGTGGCGGGCGATCCCGGGGGAGTGAAACCGCGGGCAAAGGTGGAGTAGAGGTGGTGGTGCGCGTTGATCAGGCCGGGCATGACGATGTTGCCTCCGGCGTCAATGACCCGGCCGGCCGGATATTGCTGCGGATCAAGATCGCCCACTGCCACAATCCGGTCCCCTTCGATGTAGACACTGCCGTTGGGCCACCACTCATCGGCCTCGTTCAACGTCACCACCACACCATTCCGTATCAATATGGATTCTGTTTGCATCAGGTCATCTCCGTTTCAGCAGGGGAACAGGCTCCGGTTGCCAACCTATAGTGGCGCGGCCTAGACCTCAAGCCGGTAGTAATAGCCCTCAATGAAAATGTGTTCATTGGGAACACCTTTTGCGTGCAGGAGCGCCTGCATCTCGTAAATCATCTCATACGCCCCGCACAGGTAATAGTGGGTGGTCGGCGGGGTGTCTTGTTCGGCCATGAACTGGGTGACGCGGCCCTGATAGGCATCGTGGGCCGTTCGCGAACAACAGGGCTGGTAGCGGTAGCGGGATTCGAACTCCTCGCGGTAGAAGAGTTCATCGGGCGTGCGGACCCCATGCACGACGGTCAGGGCCAGGTCGGGATGGGTCCGGCAGAAGGCGCGGCAGGGGGCGATCCCGGTGCCGGTGGCGAGGAAAAAAATCGGCCGCATGGGGTCGCGCAAAGTGAATTGCCCGTAGGGCCCGGACAGCTCAAGCTCGTCGCCCGCCTGCAATTGAATCAACTGGGGCGTCAGCGCGCCGGTGGGAACGAGGCGGTACAGAATATGTAGGCGTTCATCCTGTTCCCCGCTGGCGATGGTGTAGCTGCGGTCCTCCGTTACGTCGCGGCCATGGATGGTGACCAGTCTGCCGGCGGTAAAGGCCAGGTCGCCGCGCTCGAGGACCAGTTCGTAGCCGGTGGAACTAATTCGGCGTTGCGCCAGCACGCGCACGATGCCGCGCCAGGGCGCAGCCTCTTGCGGGTCGACCGCTGTGGTTTTAAGGAAATCCTTGTTTGCCGTCATGGGCACAGAGTTTACGTTGTGATGTTAGACGGGCGCAAGTGGTTTGCCGCAGGTAGATTTAGATTGAGTCGCCGCCTTTTTCGTTTACGCTCACTCCATAAGCGAGGAGAAATCTGTATGAAGAAAGTATGTGTCACCGGCGGAGCCGGCTTTATCGGGAGTAATTTTGTGCGCCATCTGCTGGAGTCAGACGATGATGTGGCGATCGTGAACGTTGATGCCCTCACCTATGCGGGCAACCTGGAGAACCTTGCGGGCTTGGAGACCGATGCACGCTACACCTTTGTCCAGGGCGATATCAGTTGCCCGGCGGATGTGGAATCCTTGATGGCCGCTCATTCGTTCGACACCATCTTTAATTTCGCGGCCGAGAGCCATGTGGACCGCAGTCTGCATTTTGGTGCGCAGACTTTTATTGCCACCAATGTGCTGGGGACGCAGTTATTGCTGGATGCGGCCCGTGCCGCCGAGGTGCGCCGCTTCGTGCAGATTTCCACGGACGAAGTCTACGGCAGCCTAGGGGCCGAGGGGCGGTTTACCGAAGCAACCCCGCTGGCGCCCAACAATCCCTATTCCGCCACCAAGGCCGGGGCGGATTGCCTCGTGCGAGCCGCGCACCATTCCCACGGGCTGGATGCGGTCATCACGCGCTGCTCCAATAACTACGGGCCGTACCAGTTCCCGGAAAAGCTTATTCCGCTAATGATTGCCAATGCGCTGGAAGATAAACCATTGCCGGTATACGGAGACGGCCAGCATGTGCGCGACTGGATATATGTACGGGACCATTGTAGCGCCATTGAGGCCGTCTGGCGCGGTGGCCGGCCGGGTACGGTGTATAATATAGGCGGACTGCACGACGTACCCAATATCGATATCGTGCAGTTGATACTGAAACAGCTGGGCAAGCCGGCATCCCTGATCACCTATGTCAAGGACCGTCCCGGTCATGATCGGCGCTATGCCATGGACAATACCCGTATCCGCACGGAATTGCAGTGGGAGCCGACGTTTACATTCGAGGCCGGTTTAAAGGCGACCATTGACTGGTATCTGGCCAATTCGCAATGGCTGCAGCATGTGCGTAGTGGCGCCTATCGCCATTACTATGATCGACTCTACGGAGACCGGGACGCGGTTGGATAGCTAAAGCCAGTAGGAGTAGATCGACTCGTCGTTGCGAGGAATGGCCCGTTCCCTATGGCGTCTCTTCTTTGGAATGGGACTCTACGAGTGACAGGAGCAAGTCTGGGTAATCCGTCATTATGCCGGGTATCCCCTTGCGTATGAATGTTGTCATCGTTTCCCGGTCGTTGGCGTAAAAGACGTTGGCCGGCATACCTGATTTGATAAGCGCTTCAATGTATGAATCGTTTAGACAGCGCAAGTTGGGCTGAAGATAATCGACGCCGAATGCCAGATGTTTTTCCAAGTCGTGTCGATCCTCCCCGATGCAGATCGCTACATCGGGAGAGCGGGAGCGGACCCAGGCCCCTTGCTCGAAGGACCGCAACATTCGAAAACCGGAGTCGGTCAATTCGTAGTCGAGGTATAGCTGGATGATTTTGTTCAGCATGTCCCGGGATGTGGTCTTGACCTGAATGTTCAATCCCACTTTTCCCGCCAGCGTCGCCAACGCCTCCTCCAGTGTAGGAATGGCGACATCAGGTGGAACCATCGGTGTGGCGGCATTGTCGGGGACGCGCCCCGGCCAATGGTGCGAGGCATCCAGTTGTTTTAGCTCCCTCCACAACATCCACCCCCAGTTCCACCGCTTTGGTAAACGCCAGCAGGGTGTTTTCCGGGTAGCAGGCGGAAAATCCGCGATGGGCCGTGACCACGGGTTGATGGGGGCGTCCGTATCGAGCACGTAAATTCATGTTGGTTTATCCGCTGACTCGCACGGGACGCGTCTGGTGGTAGGTGGTGCCATAGGTGTCCGTCGCCTCGACTTCCAGTAGATGGGTGCCCGCGCTTAAATCGGGTGGCAACGTGCTCTGCCAGAGATGGTAGCAGGGACTTGGATCACGCATCGCAAGGAAAGGCGAGGGACGCTCCATGCGCTGTTCATGTTCGAACACACGCATATAGGCCGGGTCGGGGGCGATCACGCGTTCCATGGGTTGCCATGATTTCGAATCATCGAACCGGTATCGAACGACCGACCGTTCACATCCATTGTAGAAATTGCTGGAGAAGGTTGTGTCTTTCAGTTCGTCCCGGTTAACGGTGTTGGGACACTCGATATGCATTTGCCGGTCGCGATTGCCGTCTATGGTCCGGTAGCCTTTCAGTTTATACGTATGGCCGGAGAACCGCATCACCGCGTAGCCGCGCGGCGTGCCGTCGGTCATGCGGGCATGAGGGATGCCATGCTGCTTGGGCAAGCCGCGGAACCAGCTACCGCATAGCGTGGCCATAATCATGTGATGATGGGGTTGCTCACCATGCCAACCTTCCTCCGCACCGTGATAAAACTGCCCATGCCAGTGCCGGTGTGCACTCAAACTTACCGTATGCGGTCGGTCCTCAAGCAGCGCATACAATTTGTCGGCATCGATGGTCCGAAGTCGGCGCATGCGGCTGTCGGGCGAGATCAGGGGAATGTGCATGGCAATCACGGTTAGCTTATCCTTAGGCACATGACTCAACTCTTCTTTCACAAACGCTAACTGGCGCTCGCCGATATAGCCCCGGTAGTTGCTGGTGGCGCGGGGACGATCAGAATTTTGGCCCATCCAGTCGATATTGTTCAGGACCATAAAGTGTACCGGTCCATATTCGAACGCATAGTAAGTGGGACCGTAGATCCGCATGAAGGTGTCATTGGCGTGTTCGTTGTCGGGCGTGTCGAAATTCAGGTCATGGTTGCCCAGCACGTTGTACCAGGGTTTGTCGACATGGCTGAACGCCTCGTTCAGTGGCTCGAAGTACTGGAGATTGTCGAACATGATGTCGCCCAGGCTGATGCCGAAGGCGGCATCCTCGCGGGCCAGCTCGGGGATGGCACTTTGCGCGATATAGCCCACTTCGCGCCCGTTACGCGGTTGTGGGTCACCGCATAGGATCACCTCGAAATCGTCCGGTTCGTCCTGCGGATACAGTGGAAAGTCCAGTGAGGCGGGCAGCGGGCCGGAGGGGGGAAGCCCTTCATAGCGCAGGGTGGGGGACCCCGCCGGATCATGGATATAGTGAAAGCGCGGCAGGTTATGGTTCGTTAGCACCGTTCGCCAGTTGCGCGGCTTGATGACAAAGAACACCGTGCGCTCCTCTTCCAGTGGCAATCGCCATCGCCCCTCCTTGTCGGTTACGGCGATTTGTCGGCCATTGGAGACGCGCACGCCTGGGATGCCAACGGCGCGGTCGTCACGTGTGCCGGACCCACTGCGGTCATGAAACACCACTCCGTCCGCATAGGTCGGCGCACCGGCCCAGCCAGGACGGCCGAGAACCAACACAGCGCTGCCGGCCAGCATTGACTGTAAAAAATGGCGTCGGTGAAACCTGTTTTGGGACCGGGTGTCACGTCCGCCCTGCGACGAGTGGCTGTGCTGCTGCTCGTGATGCATTCCTGCCTCCTTGGTATAAATGATCTTGAACGCCCCATTTTTATTGCACAGGAGCAGCACAGGCAAGCAGGTTCTGTTCGTTGGTTGACAGTTATGAGGGGTACCCGTAGTCTCAGCTACACGGTTTGAGTGTTGCCCCCCGGGAGGATGCTGCCCGGCACCCGTTACCGGAAAGGAGATCATGATGAGGACCAAACCTTGGATGCATTTAGCAGTGTGCTGGCTGTTGAAAGCACTTTTTGCCGCCGTGTGGCCGGTGTTGGCCGCGACCCTCTCCGGGCCGAGCACCGTCATTATATTGCACACCAACGACTTGCATTTCGATTTCAATTTCCGCGAGGATTTTGAGCAGGTGGTCGCCTATTATCGCGACCGCTACCCGAACGTGTGGTTGGTGGATGGCGGCGATATCTTTGTCCGGCATGCGCACCGGTGGCCGGTGGAGGACCTGGCCTTTTATGCGGAACGCGCCAACTTCATGATCGACACTATGAACGAGGTTGGCTACGACGTCGCGGTGCTGGGTAACCACGAGCTGGACGCCAAGGAATGGTTCACGCGCGATGCGTTGCGCCGCGCCATCTTCCCGTTGCTGGGAGCCAACGTGGAAGTGCTGATCGAGGATCAGTTCGATCCGCCGGAACCCTATGTGGTGTTTGAAACGGTTGAAGGATACACCATCGCGGTGCTGGGGATATCGATAGGGCGGTACGGTGTGGCGCGGGCTACCAATCGCGACGAAGCCATCCGCGCCTACCGGCATCTAGGTCAGGAGCACGATGTGTGGATCGCCTTGACGCATATCGGCGCCAACCGGGACCGTTCGTTGGCCGAGAAATTTGGCGAAATCGATGTGATCATCGGTGGACACTCCCATACCTTGCTGAATCCGGCGGAAATAATAAACGGCGTGTTGGTAGCTCAAGCCGGGGGAAACCCCCACTATGTGGATCCCGCACGCCCGCAATCGCTGGGGGTGATCCGGCTGGTCATTGAAGACGGGGATATCACGCAAAAAAGCGGCAAGGTGCTTACGTTGGATGGCACCGGAGAAGCCCTGTCGACGCTGCCGGACGCTGCCGCCTTGGCCCTGCCGTAGTGATTACTCGATTAGGTCAACAACAACGCCACTTAGCAAAGTGGTGCCCGTGGTGGAGTCAGCGGGCTCGAATGTGATGGACAGCCATCCGTCCGGGTCCGGGCGGGCCTCGGTTTCCAACGCCACCACGCGCCGCTCACCAGCGGCTGCAGCGGTGACATCGAAATCTTCCGCTATCCGGTTGCCCTGTACCGTCACGTGAAACCGGTGGTCGCCATTGGCGAGTGGCTCGGGTTCGGCAAATAGCAAGCGGACACGGTAGACGGGCGCCTCTCCGTCTCCGAT
>SLLF01000014.1 GCA_007134175.1 Kiritimatiellia bacterium
TCACCCGCAAGCGGATTCCGCAGAAATTGATTAAATATCGCGATGAGAAAGGCTGCGGTTTTACCGGTGCCCGTCTGCGCTTTGCCGGCGGCATCGCGGCCGGCCAGCGCAATCGGCAGCAGGCTGGCCTGAATCGGCGTAGTTACCGTGAAATGCATTTCCGCCAAGGCTTGCTTGATCGGATCGGCTATGTTCATACCGGCAAACGTCAACTGCCCCTCGAATTCCGCGATATTCTTGGGTCGCGGCGTAGAATAAACGGGGGGCGGCGACTTCTCCGCCGCAGGCGCGGTTGGCGCGGAATCGGTGGCGGGTTGCGCGGCGGCGCTATCCGTTTGTGGCCGCTTGCCACGGCGCCCACGCCCGCCACGGGACCGACGGCGCCGCTGCGGCGGGGCGGATTCGTCGGAGGCCGCTTCGTTGACATCCGAGCGGCGATTTGTTGATGCCCGGTCTGATTTCGTATCCGCTTTCGGTTCGGTAGCGGGCGGGGACGATGCCGCACGCGCATGGTCGGACTTGGCTGGCGTCGCGCGACGGCGGCGGGGCGGACGGTCGGAGGACGGTTTGGCAGCACCGGTCGGCGCGGTCTCGCCTTGTCCCGGCACCCATACTTCGCGTATTCGCGTAGGCGACTTAGTCTCCGGCGCAGCCGACGCTTCCGCTGAAGTGGCCGAAGCCGACTCACTGGCAGGCGACCACTTCTTCTTCACACTTTCCACAATTCGTTTCAACATATAAGATGCTCTTTCCTTCTTGTTAACTATGCCGCGGCTGAGCGTGGACTTTCACGGGGGAACAAACCTTACGCGGGCCAGCCGCAGCGGGAAGCCATGACCGGGATCTGAAAATGATCCGACCGAATCGCCACGTTCCTCCGCATACTATTATATAGATATTTTCTGCTTGCAACTGAAAAGGAAACCCATATAGTACGAATCGTCTATCGGATTATAGATGTTAATTTAACTCAGCAAGGAGATATGCAGATGAAATTAGAGTCGTTATGTTTGCATGGCGGGACACAGCCGGATCCGACCACGGCGGCGCGCGCGATTCCGGTTTACCGGACCACGGGCTATCAATTCCGGGATACCGAGCATGCCGCCAATCTTTTTGCCCTCAAGGAATTGGGCAACATTTATACGCGCCTGATGAATCCGACTACCGACGCGTTGGAAAAACGAGTAGCCTTGTTGGAGGGCGCACATGAGTTGGCTGGCCTCGCCGTGGCATCGGGCACGTCAGCGGTTTTTTACGCGATCATCAACCTCGCGCAAGCGGGAGATAATATTGTTTCGGGACGCAACCTATATGGCGGGACCTATACCCAGTTCAACGACATTCTGCCGACGCTGGGCATTACCGTGAAATTTGTAGACACCCAGGATCCAGCCAATGTGGCCGCAGCCATTGACGATAAAACGCGTGCGGTTTTTGTGGAGACGGTCTCGAATCCGGCGCTGGAAGTAACGGATCTGGAGGCGATCGCCCAGATCGCCCATGACCAGCAGGTTCCGCTGCTGGTCGACTCCACTTTCACGACGCCCTACCTGTCACGACCGCTCTCGTTTGGCGCGGACATCGTGATTCATTCGCTGACCAAATGGCTGGGCGGCCACGGGATCGGCATTGGTGGCGTGGTGGTGGATTCGGGCCGCTTCAAGTGGAACACCGGTCGCCACCCGCTCTACGACACACCGGACACCTCCTATGGCGGATTGCGCTGGGGCCATGACTTGCCGGAGATGTTGGCCCCGCTGGCCTATATCCTGCGCATGCGCACGGTACCGTTACGCAACCTGGGGGCCTGCATCGCGCCGGACAACGCCTGGCAGTTCATTCAGGGCATCGAAACGTTGCCGCTGCGCATGGAGCGTCATTGCGCCAACGCCCTGGCGACAGCCCGCCATCTCAAGGCACATGGTGCCGTCGAGTGGGTTCGTTATCCCGGCCTAGAGGACGATCCGGAATTTCCCCGCAACCAGAAGTATCTGGATGGGAAGGGCGGCGCCATGGTGGTGTTCGGCATCAACGGCGGCAAGGAAGCCGGTGCGAAATTCATCGAGGCGCTCAAGATGTTCTCCCATCTGGCCAATGTCGGCGACGCCAAGAGTTTGGCGATTCATCCGGCGACCACAACCCATTCGCAGCTCAGCGAGGACCAGCAGAAAGATGCGGGCATTTCGCCGGAAATGGTTCGGCTCTCCATCGGCATCGAGCACATCGACGATATCCTGGCCGACATCGATCAGGCGCTCGCGGTGGCGGGGTAGGCCGGTAATCGTTTTGCCCGGTTCGGGGTGCGCGCCCTGATGGGGTGCACCCTGCCCAGGCGTTGCGGCAGGTCATGATATACAGGCTCTTGCAAAATCTCCAGCCACACTGGGTGGCACGGGTATCTTGCTTGGACCAGTCCTATTCGCACCACGCTCGAGACAACCCCCCGAACAAGCTTTCCCCTACACTAACATAATGGTTACTGGTCCCTATTCCTCGCCTATGCGAAGAGAAAAGGAGTGCCCTACTCCAGTGCGCGGACGATCCCGTTCGGGTTGCCTGATGTCCGTGGCGCTGCTAGCGTGGTGCTTGGGGCTGGGACTGCTTCAAGCGCAACAACCGGCGAATCTGACTGCCTTTCATCGTTCCGGCCAGACTTTCCTGACTTGGAATGAGGTGGCGGGTTTCAGCGGAGAACAGTATCGCGTGTACCGCCACGACGCGTTGATCGACGCGTCGTCCCTGGCTGAAGCCACTCCACTGGCGACGGTTGACCCAAACTCTTCGTGGCATGCCCGGGAGGGTGCCCGGTTCATTATTGAGGAGCTCGGCTATCCGCTCCCGTCCAGCCGTGGTCTGTTCGTATATACCCCCAAGGAAGCGGGCACCTTCTACTACGCCGTCACCGTGATTACCAACGGGGTGGAGAATCAAACCGAGTTCAGTTCTGGCAATAGCCTGACCACCGGCCTAGCGGAGCAACCGGAAGAACCAGAACCGGTCTTGATACGGGTCGAGGGGAATTCTCGCGTTTATACGCAGTTCATGGACTACGAGAACTGGAATCCGACCTTCAACGGTTACGCCTACAATTATGCGGTGAATCTGGCCGACGATGTGAGCCCCGCCACCCCGGCGCCCCTCTTCCTTTACCTGCACCAACGCGGCAACAAATATTCCGTCCGCAGCAAGCCCCGACTCGACGCACCGGGGATCGAGATCAGCGTGGATGACCCCGATAACACCTGGCATTACGGATACAGCGCCACCTGGGATTTCACCACCGGTGATGACCCTGAAACCGGTCCCATCGTGAACTTTACCGAGTACCGGCATTTGCGGGCGATAGATGAAGTGATCCGGAACCCGGATTATCTCGTGGACACCGACCGGATCTACGTTTTCGGGTCATCCATGGGGGGCAGTGGCGCACTGTCAATGGGGCTGCGTTATCCCAACGTTTTTGCGGCCGCCTTTTGCTGGCAACCCATGGTCGATTACCGGGCGGCGGTCAAGGATGGCCGCTCATGGGATCTCTATCCGAAATGGGGATCGACCGCCGCTAATCTACCCGTCAAAAACCAGGGTCCGCATGGCGAACATCTAGCCGTGCACGATGGCACCGGTGTATATGATTGGATGAACCATGTCCTGCAAGTCCAGAGCCGGCCGGGTGATGAATCCGCCTACATCTTTTTTCATCACGGCAAAGACGATAACACCATCGTCTGGCCCGCACAGGGCGAGTCGTTTCCTGAGGCGATGTACCGCGGGCGTCGCGGTTTCCATGCCATGCTGGACGGCTCGGGGCACGGGGGGATCGGGTGGTTCGACCCGGATGACAATGCGACGCCCAACTGCCACTTCAAGCTGGCGAATTTTATCCGTGACACGAGCTTTCCCGCTTTCGGTATGGCCAGCGGCAATGCGCCCGTACCGCCACCCAGTGACAACGCTACCAACATCTACAACCAGACCCTGGAATGGTCTTCCGCGCTGAATGATTTTGCCGGGGATGTGGTGGATACCCTCGCCCATTACGCCGTTGTGCTGCGCTCCACCCACACCACGCAAACCGCTCGTGTGACGATCCGCCGCCTGCAGGCCTTTTCCGCAGCGCCCGGCGAGCGGGTGATCTGGCGCAACACGCGCCTGGCGGACGATACGCTGATAGGATTCGGCATACTGGCGGTTGACCCTCACGGATTAATCTCCTTGCCCAATGTGATAATCGAGGATTCAGGGAACCGCTTGGAGTTCTTCCCGGACGAGCCGCCGGATACAGTATTGGGCGATCCCCCAGCCATCTGGTACGAGGTGGCCGGACTCGATCCAGACGATCCCCGAAGTGATCCCGATGCCGATTACGCCGGCAGTGGCCAGCGTAATCGACTGGCCTACTGGAGCGGCACCAATCCGCGTGATGCCGCGTCCCGGTTCACGATGCTGGCTCATGATGAAGATCAGATTGGTTGGTCGACGGCACCCGGTTTCCGGTACGTGGTGGAGTTCAGCACCAATCTCCTTGACTGGGTGGCCGTCAGTGATTCTTTGGTGGCCGAAGAGGTGACGGAGGCGATCCCCACTCCCGAACGGGTGCAGGCCCAAGGATTCTGGCGCATCAAGCTGGATATCCAGCCCGGCCCCTAGTGTCGACATCCCGTATTGAGTTTAGCCAATGAGCGCAGCAGACAAGGGACACGGCAAGGGCATCGCGGAAACCAGCGGTCCCACCTGCCGACCCGTCAAGCCATCGAAGGATCCCATACAACCAACTCAATCATCTAAACGGGCTCGTCCGTTTTCTGCTACGACTCCGTGGCTGACGGCTAGCTAATCCGTCCATGCGAACGCCACTTTTAGGTCTGCGATGCGGGCGGGCCGGTCGAAAGGTGCCACGGGGTTCCGGACGGGCGGCGTCGCCGTGGGCGTTCTGGGCGGTGTCGGAATGAAAGGCGTGGGACGTATCAACGCTTATGGCCTTGCCTATCGTGCGTTCAATGGCGCGTGACAAATCCCGTTCGCGGGCCGCGCAGAAGGAGACGGAATCACCGGCGGCCCCGGCCCGCGCCGTGCGGCCGATACGGTGCACGTAGGTCTCCGGCTCCTCCGGCAGATCGTAGTTGATCACATGGGTAATGCCATCGACGTCTATACCGCGTGCCGCCAAATCGGTGGCGACGAGTACGCGCGTGGTGCCCGACCGGAACTGGTGGAGCGCAGCCGTACGGCTACTCTGTGATTTGTTGCCATGGATGGCAGCGGAATGGATACCCTCGCGGGTCAGTTTTTTGACCACGCGGTCCGCACCGTGTTTGGTGCGCGCAAAAACCAATACACGCTCCGTTTGCGGATTGGCAAGTATATCGAGCAGCAACGCGTCTTTGTCCTCACGATCCACGAAGCAGATGGTTTGTCCGATCCGCTCCACGGTGGGTTGGCCCGGATCGATGGTAATACGGGTGGGCTCGTGCAACAGGTCGGCAGCCAGTTTGGCGACCACCGGCGGCATCGTCGCGGAGAAAAAGAGCGACTGCCGTTTGGCGGGCAACTGGTGGATGATCCGGCGGACGGCAGGGATAAAGCCCATGTCCAGCATGCGATCAGCCTCGTCCAACACGAAGTAGGTGACCCGGTTGAGGCGCAGATGGCCTTGCTGGATGAGGTCCTCCAAGCGGCCTGGAGTAGCGATGACTACGTGACAACCGCGTTGCAGCGCCTTGACTTGCGGATGTTGGCCGACGCCGCCGTAGATGGTGGTATGCCGGATACGCAAGTGCTGGCCGTAGATCTTGAGATGATCTCCTATTTGCGCGGCCAGTTCACGGGTGGGCGTCAGGACCAAGGCCAGGGGTTTTCCCGGCTCGGCGCGGTGGTTCATTTCGGTTAGGCGCTGCAGCAGCGGCAGGATGAACGCGGCGGTTTTGCCGGTGCCGGTCTGGGCGCAGCCGAGTAAATCGCGGCCGGCCAGCAGATGCGGGATGGACTGCTCTTGAATGGGGGTAGGCTGGGTATAGCCCTCGCTGGCGACAGCTTTTTGGAGCGGACCCAATAGGGCCGCAAAGGCAGATGATGTTTCCATTTACTTCTTTCTTGTGTTGGTCCGGTGCTTTTTGAACGCTCTAACTGCCGGACGAATAGGGAAAGAAGCGGTTGCGCAAGGCAACGCGAGGGACCACGTGTCCACTCGAAACTGGGGAGAACCTACAGGGACACGACCGTGGAGTCAATAGGCGAATTTCGCGTGAGAATAGGGGCGCAGCAAAAATCATTCGGCGGGGCGGCGGAGCAATTCTGAAAGCCCGTCAAAATCGCGATCCTCGGAAAGTAGCGTCTTGGCACCCGCAATCAGCGCACTGGCGGCATGAATGCTGTCACGGGCGCCAAGATGGGTGGAGGTGCGCAATTGTTGAGCGAGGATCAGCACGTCGGGTGTGCAGGACTGGAATGAGAGGCGGGGAAAATGAAGAAAACGCTCCCCTTGAAGTATGGCGGACGGCCGATCCAATACCTTCTCTACCACATGAGTGAATTCATCCCACGTCAGTACGCTGGTCACCGCCTCCAACTTGCCATCCACGATTGAGGAAAGCACGTTGCGACATCGTTGCGCACGCTCATCGTCATAGAGAACCGCATAGAGGAAAATATTCGAATCAATGTAGGTCAGCATGTCTGTCTACCATGTAGTTTTTCAACTGCTCAGGCGCGGGGGAGGTTTGCTGACGCGGCAGACTGAGAAATTCATCCAAAAAACCAGCAGCTGATGGACGAATCTCAACACGATCACCATGCACCTCGAAAACAACCTCGTTTTTTAATCCAAGATGCGCACGAATATCCTTGGGCAACACCACTTGCCCCCTGCGGCTCAATGGACGTACGAAAACTAATGAATTATTCATACTGCATGCTCCTACTTGTCACAACGGTAAGCGCATACCCTCTAAATGTCAACAAGAAGGTATGGTGTGTGCGGGATCTTTTGCACGACGTTCCTGCGCTTGCGCATAGGGACGACATGGCTTGAGTACACAAGTGTCCGCAGCAAATGAGACGTTACCTCTCGGCGGTCTTCACGCCGCGAGAGGCACTTCTTTTGTATGTCCAACCTGTTGAATTCAGGAGGGCCTGACGACATCGGCCAGCTTGCCCAATTTGACTACCCATGGGGTTGTTGTCCGCTCCGCAGTCAGTAGGGGTGCCTTGTAATGCAGAGCCAAGGAAATATACGCAGCGTCGTAGGTGGTGGTCTCGTAGGTCATGGCTAAGTCGAGTAGCGTGGTGCGAACGGGCACCTCCCATTGTAAAGGGGCTTGCAGGTGCGTCGCATAAATGTCCCTGGCAAGATCAGCGGACAATTCACCTCGCCGAACATAGGTCCGCAAGACATTGCCGAACTCCAACGCATGCAGCCCAGGAACCAGCAGTTGGACCTCGCCCTCGACCATTTTCCGCTGCCACGCGCGGGCGGATTCGGCGAAGGATTCGGGCAAATACCACGCACACGCCACGCTCGTATCAAGCACGCGCTTTATCATCGCCGACTCCGATCCTGACGGACGATCTGGTGCGGCCTTTCCCGCAAAGCTAAGCCCGCTGTTTGCTGCTGGAGCTCCATGACACGTTGGTCATAGCGCGCCCGCCGGCGTGTTTCGTGCTCCGTTTGAATGAGCACCTGCAACGCCCGGTGGATCAACGCTTTCTTTGATCGCAGGCCCGTAACCTCAGCCGCCTCCCGTACCAATAAATCATCTAGCACAATATTCGTCCTCATGTGTATTGACATACACATAATGTACAGATATGTCAATACCGAGCGAGCCGATTGCGCTGCACCTGACGGAAAGAACGCGATTTGAGCGAGAAACGAGCCATACTCCTGGCCATAGCCTGTAGCCAGCCTAAACTCCCGCTCCGTCCGCACAAGGCGGACGGGGGCGCACAGATGCAGCAAATTTATCGGGAAAAGCACCATAGGCCTCCACACGAGCCGCTGCGATGTTAGGAACGACAAAAAGACCGGGAA
>SLLF01000334.1 GCA_007134175.1 Kiritimatiellia bacterium
ATTGAGCTTGATGTACTCCTGTTGCGGATGTTTGCGGCCGCCCTGGGGCGGGATGTTGGCAACGGTTCCTTCCAGAATCTTGAGTAGCGCTTGTTGAACCCCTTCGCCGGACACATCGCGCGTGATGGAGACGTTTTCGGTTTTGCGGCCGATCTTGTCAATTTCATCAATATAGATGATGCCGCGCTCCGCGCGTTCGACGTTGAATTCAGCCGCTTGTAATAGGCGCAACAGGATGTTTTCCACATCTTCACCCACGTAGCCGGCCTCGGTCAGCGTGGTGGCGTCGGCAATGCTGAAGGGGACATCCAGGATGCGGGCCAGTGATCGGGCCAACAGCGTCTTGCCGGTGCCGGTGGGGCCGATCATCAGGATATTGCTCTTTTCCAGATCCACATCCTCGTCCTCGCTACCCTGCTTGGAGGTCTGGCTGATCTTATGCTTCAGCCGTTTGTAGTGGTTGTGGACCGCCACGGAAAAGACCTTCTTGGCTTGGTCCTGGCCGATGACGTAGTCGTCCAGTTGCGCCTTTATATCGTGGGGTTTGGGCACTTTCAAAGCGGGCACCCGCGGTCGGGCAGGATCGCGCTGCGGCGATTCCTGATCCATCAAGGACTGGCACAGGTCGATGCATTGATTGCAGATCCAGACCCCGGGTCCGGCAATCAATCGATCCACTTCATTCTGCAGTTTCCCGCAAAATGAACATTTTGGTAGTCCCGTGCGCGCCATTACGTATCGCCCCTATTTCTTTTTATCCGTTTTCGCCGCCGCTTCTTCCTTCTTGGTGACCACGGCATCGACAAGCCCATATTTACACGATTCTTCTGCACTCATGAAGAAATCGCGCTCCGTATCGCGGGCGATCATCTCCACATCCTTCTGGGTATGCTGGGCCAGGATTTGGTTTAGCGTATCACGCAAGCGCAGGATCTCCTTGGCTTGTATGTGAATATCGGAGGCCTGCCCCTGCACCCCGCCCCAGGGTTGGTGGATCATGATGCGGGCGTTCGGCAGGGCAAATCGTTTGCCCGGTGCCCCCGCCGCCAGCAGCACCGCGCCCATGCTGGCCGCCTGGCCAACGCAGTAGGTGGTGACATCGCATTTCAAGAACTGCATCGTGTCGTAGATCGCCAGTCCCGCCGTAACCGAACCACCCGGCGAATTGATATACAAACTGACGTCCTTCTCCGCATCTTCCCCCTGCAGAAACAACATCTGCGCCACAATCAGGTTGGCGATATCATCGGAGATTGAGGTCCCAATGAAAATGATGCGCTCCTTCAGCAGGCGCGAGAAAATATCGTAGGCGCGCTCCCCGCGGCTGGTCTGTTCCACCACCATGGGGACTAGAAACTGGTTGGCTGTCGACATCGGTTATTTCTCCTTTTTGTCCGCGTCTGGCGTTTCGCTAATCTGGGCCTGCTCCAGCAGGAAGTCAATGACCAGTGACCGGCGCAGCTCGGCCACCACATTATCCAGGGCCTCATTCTTCTTCAACTCCGCCCGCAACTTGTCGGACGGCATGGCATAGCGAGTGGCCAATTGATCGATATGGGTCCGGATCTGGGCCGCCGTGGGTTCGATCGCTTCCTTTGCGGCGACCTGGTCGAGGACAAACTGCGCTTTAACCCGTTGCTCTGCCCCGCGAGTCGCGGTTTGCATAATTTCGTCTTTGTGCTCGACCAGCATGTTTTCCTGGGCGCCGCGTGATTGCTGGTCGCGCACAATCTGTTCCACAATTTGCTGCGTTTCGCGCGCGGTCCGGGACGGCGGCAGGTCCATCTCAATCTGGTTGGCAATGTGGTCGACCACCGCGTTGCGCAGTCGCCCGGTTTCCCGGCTTTCCGCTCCCGCTTGGAGATCGGATCGAATGCGTTCCCGCAATTCAGCCTCGTCCTTGATGCCCAGCTTCTCGAAGAACGCCGCATCCAGTTCCGGCAATTTCTTATCGCGAATGTTCTTAATGTCCACAAAGTAGGTCGCCTGCTTGCCGCGCAACTCCGCTGCGGCAAAATCGTCGCCGAAATCGACTTGGATCTGCTTCTTTTCACCCACTTTGGCACCGACGAGTCCATCGGCGAATTCCGGCAGGAAGGCGTTTTCGTCGGCCCGTACCCAGAAATCTTCGCGCTTGCCGAGGCCCTTGGTGTTGGCGCTGATATCGTCGATGGGTTGGCCGTCAGAGACCCCCTCGTAATCCACCTGTACCAGGTCGCCCCGCGCGACCGGTCTATCGCTGACCTCTTCGAACGTCGCAAATTGTTGCTGGAACCGGTCGATCGTCTCGTCTACCTGTTCATCCGTTACCGGTGCCACCTTGCGGGTCAACGGTATGCCCTTGTATTCCGGTAGCGTGAAGTCCGGGGCCACCTCGACGGTAATGGACAACTGGCACGGCTCGCCGACCGTAATGTTCGGCTCCTCCAAATCCAGCACTTGCAGCACCTCCAGTTTGTGCTCCTTAACGGCCTGCTGGTAGCCTTCCGGTATCAAGCGGTCGCGCAGATCCTTAATGATAGACTTGGCGTACTGCTTTTCGACCACCTTCACAGGGGCCTTGCCCGGCCGGAACCCTTTCACGCGGGCGACTTTGCTGTATTCGGTCAGTACGTTATGGTAATCGGCCTGCACCTTGTCCGCCGGCCATTCGACCTTGATTTTCTTCCGGCAAGTGCCGGCATCCTCTATAACCGCCTTCATACACGATCCTTCTTATCGGGGGGTTGGAACAAAGGGCGAACGATAAACCCGCCGGGCCGTGCCGTCAAGCCCCGCTCCGCACGAGCCCGGCAATATCATCGCCGATACCGGTCGGGTTGCTGTTGCGCGCTTTGGTTTCCAGGGCCGTGACCAGTGTCCGGGCCGGTTGGCCTTGCGCCGTGAGTTCCAGCAGCCGCAGAATGGTTTCATCCACCTGTCCCCCGTAGGCCAACATGCCGGGCGACTGTAGCTTAATGATCTGACGTTGCGAATTTGAACGGAGCTCCATTTGAACGCCCGCACTGAGCCCGGCCGCCGGGATAAAAACAGTGTCCAAGAGGGCGTCGTTATCGGGGGGGTCTGGCGCAGCCATGTTTCATTGTGCATGACCGTTTCAATATCCCGGCCGGCTTGCGGGTGGAAGGTGCGGAGCTGTCGCGCAATCCAGCCGATCCCGCAACCGGCTTCCAGCAGATGCGGCTGGGTAACGGGCGGTATCTGGTGGTTTAGCTGCCGCGTGGAGGGGCCGACGCTCATGACCCAGTCGTGTTCGGGCGCGGCTTGCAGGTGTGGGAAATCCGCTGCTAACCATTCCCCGTCTTGCGGGGTAATCTGGAGGGATAAAATCACGCTCCTCCTGCAAGGCCCGTGGCTCCATCGAGGGTTCTTGAAGGGGGGTGTCGGTTGTGCCCACCACCACTTTGTCATGCCAAGGCACGCCGAAAAGCACGCGACCGTCGGCCGTTTTGGGGATCATAACCGCTGCTTCGCCCGGCAAGAATTCCTTAGGTAGCACGATGTGAATGCCCTGACTTAGCGCGATAATTTCTTTGGCTTCCGGGTCATCTTGCATGCGCAAATCATCGACAAACACCCCAGTGGCATTGATCACGGACCGGCCACGGATCTCGTGGGTCTCCCCGCTTTCTGCATCCCTCGCCAGCACGCCATGCACTTGATTCTCTTCTTTGATGAGCCCTACGCATTTCATGTAGTTGACTACGCATGCCCCGCATCCCGCGGCGGTCTGCGTCAGGTTGATGGCCAGTCGGGCATCATCAAATTGACCGTCATGATAACGCACCCCGCCGTGCACCAGCTTGGTACTTCGGCTTGAGGTTGCGGCGGCAAAGGCCGCCTGTTCCATGAGCAGCACCCGATGACCGCGGGAAGCACCGTCCACGGCGGTGCCCAGCCCCGTCGCCCTGCCGCCCACAATAATCATGTCAAACGGCTCTTCCTGATTCTTGATTTGATCCAGTGCCAATTCGCGATTCATTAACTGTTTGCTTCCGTAATGGTTTTCTCCAACGCCCACCTGCTTCTTCATCTCCGCGCCTCCCGTGCTCCTTTCACTCGTCCCGCTCATTCAGCCAGTTCTTCGACCGACCGATGGCCTGTTGCCATTTCTCCAGAAACGGCCGCATGTCGTCGCTGGCTTTCTGTGGTTTGTACCGTTTCCCCTCCTGCCAGTTCTTGAGAATTTCATCCCGGTCCTTCCAGTATTCAACAGCCAGACCGGCCAGATAGGCGGCTCCCAGCGCGGTCGTCTCAATACACTTCGGGTGAACAACTTATGCCTGAACCAAGTCGGCCTGAAACGGCATCAGCGGTCGGCTTCTGGAGGCTCCGCCGTCCACCCGCAACTCTTTGAGGGTGATACCGCTGTCTTTCTCCATCGCCTGCATCAGATCGTAGGACTGCAACGCGATCGACTCCAGCGCCGCCCGGCAAAAATGGGCCCGGTTGGTTCCACGGGTCATACCGAAGCAAGCGCCCCGCGCCGCCGGATCCCAGTGCGGGGCGCCCAGTCCCGCAAAGGCGGGCATCAGATAGAGACCGCCCGCATCTTCCACGGATTCCGTCAGCCGGTCGCACTCCTGCGCCGACTCGATAATCCGCAGCTCATCCCGCAGCCACTGAATAACCGCGCCACCGATAAACACCGATCCCTCCAAGGCGTATTCCGTCACCCCGTTCACTTTCCAGGCAATCGTGGTCAGCAGGTTATTTTTGGAGGGGACCGCCTCGGTACCGGTAGCACGCAACGGATTCTACCCCGAAGGGGCTCGATTCAGTACCGATATACGCCTTTTTGCAGCGCATCGCGGAAGGCCGCAATAATTTTGGTGGCACGAATCGTAGCGCCGCTGTAACCGTCCACTTGCGTTTGCACGATGGGCCCCGGTGCGTAGAGGTCGGCCAGATGGTCTGCCAGGCGCTTCCCGACCAAATGTTGCAGGGCTTCTTCATATTGCTGGATGACGGAGCGATAAGGTTCCCGCTCAGTGGTCCAATCGTATTGCGGCTCGATGCCCACCAAGTGACGGTATGCGACTTCGGTCACGATGCCGTTTTCCAGCGTGAACTGCACATTGACCTGGATCAGGCCGCGATCAATGAAGGCTCCGCGATAGGTTCCGTCTTCATGCTGGAAGCGCTCGGAATTGACGAATGCGCCTGGCTCGCGGCAGGCCGTCAGCAAAGGCAACACGATAATGAATATGACCCGTGTGGTTCGTTGGAACGAATTCATCATAGTCTCCTTTCCGCGTATCGTGGGTTCCATCCGCGACTTTGCACATGCATGATCGTTTGGCAACACTTATAGGGTAGCCCTGAAACAGGCTTGCACTGTCGACTAAAGGAGGAGACCCTCGCCAAATGGAGAAAGGAGATTGGCCGGCTGCTGGACCCGGCCTGTGGCCCCCCCATGGTGAAGGAGGGAACAACGAGTCATGATGGCGCGGAGTTACACGCCCGCCATGAGACGTCGGATAGCAAGCATGCGGAACCCCTCTGCGGAATACGCACCGGAAAAAACGGTCGTTGTGATGATAGGTTCCAGCAGTCGTGCGTGAGGTCCATATGAACGATAAGGCGATTATAGTCCGTGGCGTGGCGAAGCGCTTTACAGCGGTCCAAGCGGTCGCGGGCATTGACTTTGAGGTGGATGAGGGCGAGTTGTTCGGCTTTCTCGGCCCGAACGGAGCGGGAAAGAGCACGACCATTAACATGCTCATCGGCTTGACCCGGCCCGATGACGGCACCATTCATATTGCCGGCATCGACTGTTCAACGAAACCCAAGGCCGCCCAGCACCTGATGGGCGTTGTGCCGGACGAGAGCAACCTCTACCCCGAGTTGACGGGATACGAAAACCTCACCTTCTGCGGATCGCTCTACGGTATGAGTAAACACGCCCGCGCCGCCCGCGCCAGGGAACTGCTGGATCGGTTCGGCCTTGGCGAGGCTGGCGGGCGCAAGTTTGGCGGCTACTCCAAGGGCATGAAGCGCAAGCTAACCATCGCTGCGGGGATCATCCACTCGCCGCCCATCCTGTTTCTGGACGAGCCAACCACCGGCATCGATGTGGCCAGTGCCTTGCAGATTCGTCAGCTCATCGCCGACCTGAATACCGCAGGGACAACGATTTTCTTGACCACGCACTATATCGAGGAGGCCCAGCGGTTATGCCGTCGCATCGCCTTCATTGTTAAGGGGCGGATTGTCCGTATCGACACACTGGATGCGCTCATGCGTCACACGAACGGACGCCATGCGGTGCAATTCGCCGTATCCCGGGGAGCGCCCGATTTGTGTGAAGTGCTCGCTGGCAAATGGCCGGGCCTGCGCGGCCAGGTCATCGCCGAAGATCAAATCCGCGTGGAGTCGCCGGAGCCGGTTCGCGTGGGGGCGCTGGTGCGATGGATTGAGGAGAGTGGGGTGGAGGTGTCCGAGGCGCGCCAGCTCCGGCCATCACTGGAAGATGTCTTCATCGAGATCACCGGCATCGAAGCCGACGCGATGGAGCAGGATAAAGCCGGCAAGGGAGGCGGGCAATGAAGGCCTGGATCGCGTGTTGGAACATCCTCGCCAAGGACATGCGGGCCTATTACCTCAAGCCGCCAAACATCAGTTGGGGGCTCATCTTTCCCCTGGCGTGGACCGGTATGTTCTTCGTCCGTTCCGGTTCGGGTTTGGACAGCGTGCCGACCCTGCTGCCGGGAGTAATGGCGGTGTCGGTGCTGTTTGGAACGACCAGTATGCTGGCCGTCACGGTCACGTTCGAGAAAAAGGGCCGATCATTCGAGCGCCTGCTGCTCGCGCCGATTTCGTTGGAACTGCTGATGCTATCCAAAACGGCCGGGGCAATCCTCTTTGGCGTGGCCAACGCTTTCGTGCCGGTACTCTTGGCGGCATTCCTTACCGACTTGTCCGGGATTAACTGGCTCACCCTCATTCCGGCCGTCATTCTGATCGCGGTCAGTTCAACCTTTATTGGCCTCCTCATCGCCGTATCGGTGGCGGAGGTGTTCGAGGCCCAGACGTTCTCGAACTTCTTCCGCTTCCCGATGCTGTTCCTCTGCGGGCTATTCTTCCCCATTGCCCAGTTGCCTGTCTGGCTCAGGCCGTTGTCCTACGCCCTGCCGCTGACCTATGGAACCGATATCCTGCACAGCTCGATCCATCGGCCGCCCCACCTGCCGCTTACCCTTAGCTTCGCGTTGCTCGCTTTCTCTTGCATCCTGCTATTTGCCATAAGCCTGCAAAAAATCCGCCAAAATTGGATATCGTAGACGAGGATGGCAGAATGGCTGATGCGCCATGCGGGATCAAGGCGTGCCGCTCACCAAATCGGCCGCTTCCTCGTCGTCCGCAGCAGGGGCTGCCTGAGGCACTCCGGGATGTTCCAGTCGACGACTCAGGAGAAAGCAGCAGACGGCCGCGACGGCCGTGCAGCCGGTGGCAAAGAACAAGCCTGCGTAAGGGTGTCCATAGCGGTCCAGCATCCATCCGTTGACTGCGGTGGCCAGCGAAGCGATGCCCTGTGCCAGCATGATGAACGGGTAAACAGAGCCCAGCACGTGGGGACCGAACAAACGGGCGGACGTCGCGGGATAGACGGAGAAATTCCCCCCATAACAGATGCCCAGCAGCAGACCGGCCGGCAAAAGGAGACCCGCCGGGCCAACCCCCGCCAGCAGAATCATGAACAGGGAGAGCATCGTTAATCCATGCATAAGGAGCATGGCGATCCGTGGCCCGGCCCGGTCATTCACCATACCCCACAGAATACGGCCGGACACATTGCCGGCGGCCATGATGGTGATGATCATAGTGGCGGTCCGGTCGCTCAGCGCAAAGGCCAACCCGAGCGGTTTGGCATTGGCCATGACGACCAGATAAGGCAGCGTTCCGGCAAACATGCCGGCGAACAACGCCCAGAAACGGCGATCCCGAATAAGCGTCCTGCGTTGAAAGGTTTGGTAGGTCAACG
>SLLF01000143.1 GCA_007134175.1 Kiritimatiellia bacterium
ATGGGCAGCACCATCATCGCGTACCAGGAAATGGCCGCGACTGGGTGCTTGCGGAACATAAACCGCCCGGCGATAAACATCTCACGGACCCAGGAGCGCTTCCAGCGGCATTGCTGGACCGCATATTTCTTCCACTGTTCAGGCACAATGGTCGTGGCCAAGGCCTCGTCGTCGTAGAGCACCCGGTACTGCCGCAGCAGGAAATTAGTCAGGCTGCGGTCATCGCCGTACGTGGCGTAGCGGCCGAGGTAGCGTTGATGGAGCCAGCGGTCGAGCACATTCAACACACTGCTTTTGCGGTAGGCCGAAAAGCAGCCGGGGCAGCAGCTCACCGCGCCGAAAAGGCTTTCTGCCGCTTTCATCACCCGATAGGAGACGTAGTAGCGGACATCCTGCATCTTCGTCAGCATGTTGACGCGCACGTTTTCCACATCGGTGTGCCCGGCCACGGCGGCGACGGTTGGATCGGCTAATCCCTGGAGGATCTTGCGTATGGCTCCCGGCATCAGAAAGCTGTCGGAATCGACGTAAATCAACATTTCGCTGCGCGCCAACAGTGCCCCGACCGCCATTCCGTGCCGCTTGCCCTTGTTTTCCTCGAAATCCACGATCACAAGATTCACAAACCGGCTTTGCGCCCGGTACATTTCCTGCAGCGTATCGTCGGTCGAGCCGTCATTGACGATGACGACTTCCAGTTTGTCATGGGGGTAGCCCTCGGCGTAGATGCGCGAGACCGTCTTGAAAATCGAGTCCTCCTCATTCCGGCACGCCACCACCACGGCCACCGTGGGCTCGAATCCCGCGTCCGCCGGGGCCGTGTATAGTGCCGCCAACAGAAACCGGGAAAGGATGAAGGCGCCAACAGCCAAACTGTAGGCGTTTACAAAGGGTTGGTAGAAGTAGTATTCAATGTTGCTCAGCTTCAAGTAGATGGCCACCGCCAAAAGCAGGATGCCGAGGATGCCGAATGTCTTCACCAAGAGCGGGTGCCGCCGATAGTAATTTGGCACCGGGGCCCGCGAATCCAGATCGTCGTCCAGCTCGTGGCGGGTATCCGGTTGCAGCTCGAACGGCGTCGCGTCCAATCGCGCCTGACAGAACGGGCACACCAGGGGCGGGGGCGCGGTGGCTACGCGAATCGTCATGCGACATTCCTTGCAATGACAGCGGGTCCCTGTAACCGATCCCTTGACACCGAACGGCTCAAACGCACCGGCACCGGGCTCGGTGAGATCCAAGACACGGCTTGACTGGTCAACTATTGCTTCCATTTATTTCCTCACGATTGACCATAGTTTCAGATTCCGCAGCGGCGACTATCGCCCACCGCTTTCCCCACTGAAATCAGAAATGAATATAGCGTACCCCAAATTGTCAGCGGCGACAAAACGTTGACCACTAACCCTACCCATCCACTAATCAAATTTAATTTTTTATCTTATTGACACATCAGGGAGAGCACTATAGCTTACACCTCGCAGCAGATGCAAGGGGAAATTATGGACTTGGAAAGGTTTTTTGCAACAAGGTGAGTTGATATTCTTTCTGGTCGACGGCTTGTCGATGTGCGAATATGGCTGCATTTAGGCGCACTCATTCTTTCCCAGGGTTAAAGGGTACGTATCATGATCAAGAAGATTCCAACCGGTGTTCAGTTTTTTGATGAGACCTATGGCGGCATGTACCCTGGCCGCAGTCTTATGGTCACGGCACGCCATGGGGGTGGCAAGACGGTAATGGGCATTCAGTTTATCGCGCAGGGGTTGCGCGACAAGGAGCGTTGCTTGTTGCTATCGGCGCGGCCGGCCGAGGATGTGGCGCTGAAGGCCAGCGCATTTGGTATCCCGGTTGTCGAGGCTATCGAGGCGGGTGAGTTTATCATCCTGGAATATAAGGAATATGTTCCGGGTCGGGACCGTGAAGACGAGTTGAAGCTGCCCAAAGATAGCTTTTTACAGCTTAAGCATATCATCGAGGACCAGCAGATCAAGCGGTTGGTGCTGGACACCGTCCTGCCCTGGGTGGCGCTGGATGATGAATCGCGGTTGGCGGAGCACATCTTTTCGTTCATCCGCGTTTTCCAGCGAATCGGGGTGACGAGCCTGCTGACCATGCCCAAGCCCGCGTCCCCGCCCGCGCACAAGTTACGGAAACTGATCGAGGACGTGGTACCGGTCTCCCTCACGCTGGATCAGGATGCGAACAACGGGCCACGCACATTGGTTGTGGACAAATACCTGGGTGCCACCCGAGGGCCAAAATCGATGCCGTTTGTGATCGAGCCGGATATCGGCATGGTCGACCCCGCCACGGCGGCGCGCAAGGCCGCTGGGGCCAAGGGCATTAGCAACGCGCCAACGCCGACCGAAAAGAAGGGGTTTGCCGGCGTGCTGCTCGGGGCAAAGAAAAACGATACCGGGTCGTCACCTCCGCCGCCCAGGAAACCGCCCCAGATTAATTTTCGTGATGCCGTTAAAGGACGTTGATTTATGTATGTGTCATACTGGAATCTACGGGAAAGCCCGTTTCAAAACGTAACGGACACGCGCTATGCGTATCTATCGGACCAGCACCGCGAGGGGCTGGCCCGGCTGCTCTACCTCGTTGAGGGCCGCAAACTGGGCGGGGTGCTGGTCGGGCCCTACGGCGTGGGGAAATCGATGATCCTCGAAATGATCGCCGAAAAGGTGCGGGAACGGGCGGCGGCGCGGTATCTGCGCATCGATGCCACGCCGGCCGGCACGCTGGGGGTCGCCCAGCAAATCCTCAATTTCCTGGGGCAGCGGGAACGGGTTACCGATATCGCCAATGCCATGGTGGCGCTGCAGACGGCGCTGATGGCCAGCGAGCAGCGCGACACCCATCTGGTGCTGGCGATTGACGAAGCGCAATTTCTGCGGGAACCGTCCGCCTACGAGTTCTTGCATCTGCTGACCAACCTGCAACACGCGGGACGCCATTCGGCTTCCCGCGGAGCGGCGGTGACGCTGATTTTGTCGGGCCACCTGGATCTGCTGCACCGGATTAGGGGCGAGGCCTCGTTTTGCCAACGAATGCAGTTGGCTTGGGCGTTGGACCCGCTGGACGAAAACCAAACGGTGGAGTACATTCAGCATCGCATGCGAACGGCCGGCGGGGATCTATGGGTTTTCGAGGAGGAGGCGTTGAGCGAGGTTTTCCAGGCGTCGGGTGGCGTGCCCCGGCAGGTGAACAACATATGCGATATCGCCTTGTTATTGGGCTGCTCCGAGCAGGCCACCAAGATTGGACCGGAATTGATCAAGCAGGCGAGCGCCGAAGCCTATTCGGTCTTGACGCCGACTGAAGTTTCCGAGGAGGTGGGGGTATGAGTGAACTAGGTGCCACATTGACGACAACCGGGTTGATTGCCACCGTAGTGGCCGTGTTTTTCGGCGTGGCCGCGCTGTATGTGTCGCAACGTCGCCGGGCGCAGGTCGTCGCGAATGGCGAGCCGAAACGGTCCGCGACGACGCCTGCACCGGTTCCGCCTGTGGCCGAACGGACACATGCGGCAGATACCCGGCCGCTGGCCGAACAGCCGCGCACCGTGAACACACGGCCCGCAGGCGCGACGGCCACTCGTTCAGCGGAGCCCTTAACCGACCCGGTTGCATCCGGGAACGGGGAGGTAAATCCGCTTTGGGCGCGGTCGATATTTTCCACGGGGCAAACCGGCTCACCGCTTTTTGAGCGGCTGGGAACCCGCAAGGAAGACCCCCCCGTGGCACCCTCCCCCGCCGGCAAGGGCCGCGAATACCGCTGGGACTGATCAGCGGAACTCCAGTTGGTAACTGAAATTCTTGCCGGGCGGTATGCGGCTCACGTGAACTTCCCAACGGGTGGCATCCACTTGGAGTATGCGCGTGGCCGGGGAACCCAAAGTAAGTGGCTGCAGGTCCATGTGTTCGGTTATTCCGTCCATGTCGATGTAGAAGAGCGCGTCCTGAACCGTTTGCTGTCCGCTATTTGAGATGTGTACGGTGGTGCGGCCGATGCGATCGTGGGTAGTGGCTATGTCAATATGACCCCATTGGCGCCAGAAATCGTGGACCGTCCCCACCGAGGCCAGCCACGTGTTGCGCTGTTTGATTTGATGAAAGAAGAGGTCCAGACGGGCCAGTGCCCGGGTATCAAGCGTATCCCCATCCAGCCATAGATTGAAATACCCGCCGGCTTGCTGCACGGCATCGAAGGCGGCGGTCAAACCCGTTACCGCCAGGTCGTCTTCGATCAGCAGGTCGCTCAGCCGGATTTCCGGTAACTGCCACATTTCGTGGGCGCGGGTGACAAAAGGTACCGGGCGGAAACTGCGCACGACGCGGGGATGGATCGCGGCGGATCCCGCCACCACAAAGTCAAAGCGGGCGCGCACCAATGTAGTCAACAGCTCTTCGACGTACGTACCATCCGCTGCCCGGTAACCCCGTCGGGCGCGGTTGGACACCAGTTTCCGCTGTCCTGTGTGAAGGCGGCGGGTTTCAGGGCGCAAGGCGAACGGCTCGGCGCGCCGAGCCGGTTGCTCATCCAGCAGCGCCAGCTCAACCTGTGATGGGAGGGCGTCTGCGAAATCCGGTTGCCGGGTCCACACCTCGTCCGCCACAAACAAGGTCACGGGCAGCCGGTGCATGCGCACCAACTCCCAAAGCGGGGAGTCGAGGGCCTGCTTCTCCCGTACGGCCATGGAGAGGGAAAAGCCACTGTCGGCCCGCTGCGGCCAGAGCGGCTTGCTGGCGCGGGGCCGACGGCTCGCCCAGCGCAGGGCGTTGTGCGCAATGCGCGTAGCCGCCTGCGGCGCGTCTGGGTGCGTGACGGCACCCAGGTCACTGAATCCCAGCCAGACGAAACGACCGCTGTAATAGCTCCCGTGCACGATGGCTGCCGGTGTAGTGGCCAGCGGCGCGGTCTGCAGGCTGATGGCGTGGTCGGCTGCCGGGCGCCAAGTGGCCGACGATTGCACGCGCGGCTCATGCAGCAAACCGGCGAGCGGCTCCCCGTATGCGTGTACGAGAAGGGGCAAGCCAGGCGGCAGTCCGTAGGTCAAGGGGGTCCGCGCGGTCAAGGCCATGGTGGCCCGTGCCGGTGTACCGCTGAGGGGCGGACTTGAGCCCAGTGAAAGTCCCGCGACGTGTGCCAACAGCGATTGCGAGCGCCAGGCGCCCTGCTCGTCTCGCACCCCTGCTGCCCACGTCATGATCACACCGCGCCCAGATCGAAGGAAGTCCTTGACCCACTCCTTATCGGCATCGCTCATGCAGACGACCGCAGGCAAAATCAGCAGGTCGTAGTGCGAGCGGGCCTCAGTAGACGGCCACTCACTGATGATATCGGTAGCGATCTGCTCGGTGGCCAGCAGGTCCTGCCACTGCTGGGCCAACGCGCGCTGATGGGGCTCGTTTCCGGTGAAGCGAGCGGTGGCCGTGGAGTGGAAGATCAATGCGCGCAACGGGCCGCCGCCCTTGACAGCGGTGGCTGCCGCCCGTTCCCGGGCGGGTCGGACGCCGACGCGGGTCGTATAGATACCACCCAACAGTCGCTGGTGGCTCCATACCGCGCCGACCGCCAGCAGGAGCGCGACCGCCAGGAAACCGGCCACGCCGATGGGATTCCGCCGCGATGAGCGGGTGCGGCTCATGCGGGCCCTGATTCCGTCGGCGCCTCGCCTTCCGTAGCGGACGGTGACACCGGTTGCTCTTTAGCGGGTGAACCTTTGAACAGTTTAAAGGCGGAGGATGCATCCAGCGGCAGACGGGGTGCCGCTCCGGGCGCCTTGGCGGGCGGCGCGGTCGATCCTGGTGAAGGGGTTGACGACGCCCCTCCCGCACCGTGCGTGTGGACATCGTGCATACTCAACACGAATTCCTGCGGCAATTCCGGCGACCCCGCCTGTGTCGGCACGTGATAGTCGCCCGCATGTTTCGGGGCACCACTCTTGGCCGGGCGCCGCCGGGCGCCGATATAAGCCATCACCGCAAAGACCAGCGTCACCAGCGTACTGACCAGAATCACCGTAGATAGAATGCCGACGATATTTCCCATAATGCTATGCCCTCGCTTACCTGCTACAGCCGCCCCGCACGCTCCAGTTTTCCCCAACTCATTTTCACCTGCAAGAACTCTTCGGCGGTGGCGATGACCTTGCAGACATCCGTCATCACTACAAAGTAAATCCGGTACAGGATCGAGTAGGGTGCCAGCACAAAGTCTTCCCGTTCCATGCCTAGACAAAACATGGCCACCACGATATCGAGCACCGTAAGCTGCCCCCACCAGAAGACAACGAACACGCTCATGTCGAAAACCAGCACGACATAAAGAAAATAGATCTGGGCAAAGATGTTCATGATCGGCCAGAGCAGGGCTTCAAAACCCATGTACCAAAGCACAAAGGTGTTCATGGGCCCGGACCCGCCCCACAGGTTTGCCACGTGCTTGCGCAGGGACTGCAGGATCCCGCGCGTCCAGCGATAGCGTTGTCGGAAAAACGCGTTGATGGTTTCCGGTGCCTCGGTCCACGTGATGGCGTAGGGCTCATACTCCACTTTCCAGCGATGCGCCAAAATCTTAATGGTGAGGTCGCAATCCTCGGCAAAGGTGTCGTCGTCATAACCGCCCACTTGCTTCAGGACCGTCCGGCGAAAGACACCGAGCGGACCGGGGATCACGTTGACCGCATGCAAATAACCCTGGCTGCGGCGCACCATATTCAGCCCCTCGATATACTCCAGGGCCTGCAAGCGGGTAATCAAGTTACGGCGGTTCACAATCTTGACGTTGCCCGCCACCGCGCCGACCTGCGGATCATTGAAGTGGGGGATGGCATAGAGCAACGAGGCCGGATCCAGCCGCGAATCGGCGTCCACCGCCATAATCAGTTCGCCGCGCGCGTGTTGGATACCGTTGTTGAGGGCCACCGCCTTGCCGCTGTTGGGTTGCTGCAGCACCTGCACGCGGTGGTTGCCCTGGCACCCGGCCAAACGACGGGCGCGCACCGCCGTGTCGTCGGTTGAACCGTCGTCAACCACGATAATCTCGAGTTCCGGATAGTGCAGTTGCAGCAACGACATGAGGGAACGCTCGATCACGACGCCTTCGTTGAAGCAGGGCACGATGATGGACACGGAAGGAAAATGCGATTGGTCGTCCGTACGGAAGTAGTCCATGACGCGGTCGGGGATATGCAGGCGTTCCTGCTGGTGCAGAAACGAGAGGAAGACCAGCACAAAGTAGCGGAGCACCAGTACGATGAGAAAAACCAATAGCACCACCATAGAAACGTTGACAAAGGTCGTCGTCAGCCGGTAATCGGTGCGCAAGACGGTTACATAGGAGATGAAGGCGAAGCCCAGCACCATCATCACCAGGACAAACATCGTAATCTTGCGGGCCATCAGGGGGCCTCCGCCTGGCGGCGCAACCGGTCACGAGCCGCTATGAGCGTCGGTGTTGCCGGTGCCACCTGCAAAATGCGCTCGTATTCCTGCCACGCCTCCCAGTAGCGGCCGGCAGCCGCGTACCAGTCGGCCAGCCGGCGGCGGGTAAAAGCGTCCTGCGGTTGATGGGTCAGCCAGCGCTCGGCACGTTGTATACGGGTTTCCAGCCATTCCGCGCGGGCATCGCGGAACGGGCGCAACTGACGGTCGATTACTTCGCGCTGGGCGCCGCGCAATGTCTCGCGCAAGGCGTCCAGCTCCCGGTTACCAGGCTCATGCGCCAGATACAGGTCCAACTCCTGTAGCGCTTGCGCATGTTCGCCTTGCTCCTGCAGCAACCTAATCAACCGGGTACGTGCAGCCCGGTCGTGCGGGTTGGCCTGCAGCACCTCCCGGTACCGGGCGCTGTCCAACCGCTGCTCGCGTCGGAAGGTCTCCACCTGCCAG
>SLLF01000134.1 GCA_007134175.1 Kiritimatiellia bacterium
ATGCAGGAGGCGATTCAATCCGCCACCGCCGCGCCCAGCCAGGAGGAAATGGACGCCTTTGAATGCGAACGCAAAGCACTATTTACCAATGAGGTGGTGCGCAACTTCACCGAAACCCAGCAGGCCCTGCATAAGCTGCAGGAGACCATCACCAGCTACATCGCCAACACCTTCCGTCTTGGTCGTCTGCCCGAGAAAAATGATTTTGCCGCCGGTTCATGCGGGCCGCAGTGCCGTTGCGGCGGAAAGTAAGCCAGCGGGTTAGGGGTTTTGCTCTTCCAGGCCTTGGAACGGTAGCGCAACCGGTTTTCCAGCGGTTGGAAGAAACCTGAAACCTCAGCCTGCATTTCTCTCGGGGCGTGCCGCGGGAGCCAAACTTCCTCGAGCTGTTCCACTGTACGTAGTGGAAAGAGCCCGACTTGAGCGGAAAAAGAGCAATACTCCTGTGCTAGCTCACTGCGGGCTCGCTCTGGCCACAGCCTGTAGCGAGCCTAAACTCCCGCTCCCGCGGCACAAGGCCGTGGGGCGCACAGATACAGCAGATTGACCGGAATTCCGATGAGAAATGCGGGTCAGCGGCGATTCTTCGCCGCTGACCCGGTCTCCCCGGTCTCGACATCCTGCCACACGCGTTTTATGCTGCGTCCCATGGCTGAGTCCCTTACACCCATGATGTCGCAATATCTGGCAATTAAGAAACAGATCGAGCCGGATACGCTGCTTTTCTTCCGGATGGGGGACTTCTATGAGATGTTCTTTGACGATGCCAAAAAGGCGGCGGGCATCCTGGAAATCGCCTTGACCAAGCGCAACAAGGTGCCCATGTGCGGGGTTCCCTACCATGCGGCGGAATCTTATTTGAGTAAATTGATTCGGGCCGGCCAGAAGATTGCGATTTGCGAGCAGATGGAGGATCCCCGCCAGGCCAAAGGTATTGTGCGCCGGGACATCGTGCGCATCGTTACGCCCGGCACGATCCTCGAGGAGAATGTACTCGAAGCCAAGCAAAACAACTACCTGGCCGGCCTGTGCCACGCCAACAACACCTACGGACTGGCCCTGATCGACCTCTCGACCGGTGCGTTCTGGATCGAGGAAGCGACGGCCGCCGCAACGGTGCAGGACCATCTGCATCGCTACGCACCGATGGAGTGTGTGGTCCCGGAGGAACAAGCGGACCATCCAGCCATCCGCATGGCGCTCGATGCCCGCGCTCCGACCCTGCTCAGCCCGCACGACGACTGGCCGTTTGAACGGGAGGCGGCCACGGATATCCTGACGCGCCATTTCGGGGTCCACTCGCTCAAGGGGTTCGGCTGTGACGCCGCGCCGCTGGCGGTCGGTGCAGCCGGTGCCGTGCTGCACTATGTCGGCCAGGCGCTACACAGGGAAATCGGCCACATCAAGCAACTGCGCGTGCGACATGCCCAGGATTATGTCTGGTTGGACGAAACCACGCTGGGGAATCTCGACCTGGTACCCGGCCGGCCATCGGCCCGGGGGGGGCGCACCCCCACCCTGCTGCAGACGCTCGACGCAACCCAAACCCCCATGGGCGGGCGCCTCCTGCGCGAATGGCTGCTGCGCCCGCTGAATCGGCTCGACGCCATCCGCCAGCGCCACGACGCGGTGGAACAGTTCACCGCGCAGCGCGGGGTGCTCGGGCGCCTGCGGGAGATACTGGCGTCCGTGCGTGATCTGGAGCGACTGGTGGCCCGGCTCGGCGCCGGCTCAGGCAATGCCCGCGACGTAAACGCCGTCGCCCAGTCGCTGGAGGCCTTGCCACCGCTCAAGACGGAACTGGACCCGTGGGCGTCTGGTTCCTTGCGCGCACTCAGCGATGTGATCGACCCACTGCCGGACTTGGCGCTACGCATCCGGGAGACCCTGATCGATGAGCCCCCCATCCCGATCAAGGAAGGCGGCCTGATTCGCAAAGGGTATCACGCCGAGTTGGACGAATTGCGCACCGCCGCCACGGAAGGTCGGCAATGGCTGGCCGATTACCAGCAACACGAGCAGGAACGGACCGGCATCAAGAACTTGAAAGTCCGCCACAATAAAGTCTTCGGCTACTACATTGAAATCACCAAAAGCAACTTGGCGGATGTACCGGAACACTACACGCGCAAACAGACGCTGGTTAACGCCGAACGCTTTATCACCCCGGAACTGAAGGAATACGAAAACAAGATTCTCGGCGCGCAGGAACGGGCCGTGGACCTGGAGTACGAGTTATTCATCGAGGTGCGCCAAGCCGTGGTGGAGCAGACCGCTGCGTTACAACACACGGCGGCTGCCGTGGCGGAGCTGGACGTGCTGGCTACACTGGCCGAACGCGCGCTGACCCTGCGCTATTCCCGCCCGACCATGACCGACGGCGATCGTCTGCACATCCAGGACGGCCGCCACCCGGTGATCGAAGCCATGACCGATGCCGAACCGTTCGTGCCCAACGATACCCTCCTCGACCACCTGCAAAATCAATTGGTCATCATTACCGGACCGAACATGGCCGGCAAATCGACCTACATCCGGCAAGTGGCGCTGATCGTAATCATGGCCCAGATGGGGTCGTTCGTCCCGGCGCGCGCGGCGGAAATCGGGTTGATCGACCGGGTCTTTACGCGCGTCGGCGCCAGCGACGATCTGGTGCGGGGGCGCAGCACCTTCATGGTGGAAATGCAGGAAACGGCCAACATCCTGAACAACGCCACGCCGCGCAGCCTGGTGGTGCTGGATGAAATCGGCCGGGGCACCAGCACGTTCGACGGGATCAGTATTGCCTGGTCGGTGGCGGAATACCTGCACAATCAAGAGGCAGTCAAGGCCAAGACGTTGTTTGCCACCCACTACCACGAGCTGACCGATTTGGCGCGCACCCTGCCCGGGGTTCAGAACTACAATGTCCTGGTCCGCGAAACAAACGACCGCATCGCCTTTTTGCGCAAGATTGTGCCCGGTGCCGCTGACAAGAGCTATGGAATTCAAGTGGCGCGCCTGGCGGGCCTGCCGGAAGCGGTCATCCGCCGCGCCCGGGAAATCCTGTCGAATTTGGAGGAAGGCGAATTTGGCGAGAGTGGTCAACCCGCCCTGGCTAAACACCGGCCCGCCAAAAAGAAGGATGGCGACGGCCATCAACTGGCCCTCTTTCAATAGGCAAGGGAGCAATAATGTGCACGGAAAACAATGGAATCCCGCCAGCCCTAGCCGCCGATCATAGCGTGCGGCTCAGCAAGGGCTTTGTGCGCATTCTGTTGAGTATCCCCCTGGGCTTGCTACTGCTAACCGGAGTGATACAGGTTCGATGGCTGCCGCTGCTCTACGTACCCCCCTACTTGCTGGCCGTCGCCTTGCTGGGATGGGGTTGCGTCAGCATATGGCCGGTTCAACTGGAAGGAAAGCGCTGGCGCGCGGCGCGGTTGCGCGTGGCCGGCTGCGGGATACTGCTGCTTTATTTTGCCCCCTTCTTTCATTGGTGGGTACGGGCACCAACCTCCACCTTCCTGACGATTAACGTGATGGTTGCTGGCCTGACCGGAGCGATCTTGTGTTATTTCATCAACGATTTGATCGCCGCCGTTGCCGCGTCCCTGGGTTTGAGAACAATGCGCATCGAGGCCCGGCTCAGCGCGATGTGCGTGGTCGTCTTAATGGTCCTCCCCCTGCTGAGCGGCTACGGCTATGCCGCCTTTCATGCCTGGCGCTACCACTGGCCCTTGGCGTATGTACTGGAAGGTATGCGCCATCTGCCGATGTTCCGCTGGTTCTGGACATTGCCGCTGGCCCCCGTATCACTGACGATTATGATGTGTTGGAAGGTGCACCGGGTGGCAGAGCAGCAGCTGGTAGGGGAGGCAGGGGGCGGGGAGGGTTTTTAACCCGCCGTTCTCACCAGGCGCCCCACGGCCTCGCGCCGTGGGAGCCGGACTTCTGCCAGTTAAACTACTCTTTATGGCGGAGAGAGCCCGAATTGAGCGAGAAAAGCGCATTACGCCTCCACTCGCTCCCCCCGGGCTCGACGCGATCACGGCCTGTAGCCAACCCAAACTACCGCACCGACGGCACCCGCCTTCGCCGGGCTACGGCGTGGCAAGCAAGGCCGTGGGGGGCGCACCAATAGAGCCACTCGGCTTGAATTCCGGAGAGAAATGCGAGTCATCCTTCTGTGTCATTCCCCGCCCCGCGGTCATGGATGCGGTTCATGTCGAACTTCGGGTCGTACTTCGAATTGACCGCGAAACGCGCCCCTCCTTGCTGGGCACCGCTAAAGCGGCGCAGATCGGACGGCCATTGAGCCACATAGTCCTCTATAAATTCGCGGGCAGCGGCGATCCGCTCCACACGGCCCAGGACGTCACCCAGCGGTTTATGGTGGGGGAACCCCTTGATGTACCAGAGCAGATGTTTGCGGGCCGTGATAGCCGCCACGCGGGTGTCCCCATAGTGCATCTCCTGATAATCCAAGTGGCGCAACACCACGTCGCGCCATTCCGAGATCGTGGGTGCTACCGGGCGCTGTTCCAGGATGCTGCGAAATACCCACGGATTACCCAACGCCCCCCGACTGACCATGACCGCGTCACAATCCGTCGCCGCCCGCATCCGGGCGGCATCAGCCCCATCAAATATATCACCGTTCCCGACCGTAATCAGCGGTCGCGTCGCCGCGGCCCGTGCGGCCGCTACGCCTTTGGCAATCCCGTCGTAATCGACCGGCTGTCCATACTTCTCATTGCGGGTGCGTCCGTGAATGGTGAACAGATCGGCCCCGGCCACAGCCACGCGCCGCGCGGTATCCTCGATCGTCAAATGGCGCCGCGTAGCGCCCAGGCGTGTCTTGACCGCCAGCGGACGGTGTGTCGCCCCACGCGCCGCCTGCACCGTCTCCGTTATCCGTTCCGGCGTTGACAGAATCGCGCTGCCACTGCCACCGGCCACCACCTTGCGCACCGAGCACCCCATGTTCAGGTCCACCAAATCGAACGGTAACGCGTCCATGAACTGGACCGCGTCCGCCACACGTTGCGCCGTGGGCCCGGTCAACTGCACCCCCAACCGCGCTTCCGCCGGATGGCGGCGGCACATATCAAGTGTCCGCGGGTTACGATGCTCAATGCCGACCGCCGACAACATTTCGACAAAGGTCAACCCCGCCCCCAGCTCTTGCGCGATGCGCCGGAACGGCACGTCACTCACCCCGGCCAGCGGCGCCAGCAACACGCGATTCGGGACCGTCAAGGTACCCACCGTGAACGGTTGCTGGAAAAAGGAGCGCGGCGCGTGCAGGGAACTCATACCCCACGCCCCACGGCCGGATCCAGTGCCGTGTCAGCGCCCAACGCGGAACCGGGTGCCAGCGGCTGACCGCACAACCAGGCTTGCCCGCTCATCCGTTTGCGCCCGGCGGGTTGCACTTCGGTCAAGCAAAGCCGTCCAGCGCCCGTAGCTATTATCGGCCCCCTTGCGCCGCACTCTTCCACCGTGCCGGGTGGCTGAGTCACCGGCTTGGGCCATAGTTCCGCCGCCCATAAGCCGAGGCGTGCACCCTGCCACGTGGTGAAGCATCCCGGCCACGGCTGAAAACCGCGGATCCGATTGCGAATCTGCTCCGCCGGCCACTGCCAATCGATGCGGCCATCCTCTTTACTGAGCTTGTGCACCGTCGTAACCTGCGTGGGATCCTGCGGTCGGCGGGATGGCGTCCCTTCTCGCAGCGCCTGCACGGCCTCGAGCAGCAGATCGGCACCGGCCTGCGCCAACCGGGCGGACACGTTCACGGCGGTGTCTGCCGGGGTGATGGGCTCGGATCGTTGCAAAATGACGTCGCCCGCGTCCATTTGCTCGCTGACATACAGGATCGTTACACCGGTTTCCCGGTCCCCATTCGCCACCGCCCATTGGATGGGACTGGCACCACGATACTTCGGCAACAACGAAGGATGAAGATTGATGGCACCTAACGGGGGCATCGCCAGAATCGAGGGCGGGATATACTGTCCGTAAGCCACCACCACGATCAGGTCCGGTGCCCACTCGCGGATACGGGCCACAACGGCCGGGCGGCTGATTCGTTCCGGCGTCAGGATCGGCACGCCGCGTGCGGCAGCGAATGCCTTGGCTGCGCACGGCGCCAACCGTTGCCGCCGACCCTTGGGCCGGTCCGGCTGGGTGACGATGGCCACCACCTCCGTGAACGGAGCTGCCAGCAGCTGATTCAAGGCGGGACAGGCCAGTTCATCTGATCCCATAAATAAAATGCGTGTGGGTTGTTTCATGCGAAGTGCTGGCGAAATCAACTCGGTTCCGCTAGGTTTAGTCGCCAATGGGAATATGAACGCATTCGACGCCATAATTCAATACGACAAATCCTGGATCGGATTCACGGGCCCCACCCAGTGGATAGAAGCGCATACGGTCGACGACGTCCTCCCGGCCTTGCAGGCCGTTCAAGCGGCGCTGGCCAATGGCTATGCAGCGGCGGGCTTCCTCACGTATGAAGCCGCTGCCGGTTTCCAGCCGCCCTTGATCACCGGCCTGCCGGGTACACTGCCGTTGGTCCGGTTCGGCATCTATGCAAACTGGCAGCTCACCGACCGACCGCCCCTGCCCACGCCTCAAGCGGGCAACGCGCTGCACTGGCAACCCTCACTGACCACAGCGGACTACCGCTCGGGTGTACAGCGGATTCGCGAATGGATTGCGCGGGGTGACACCTATCAGGTCAACTATACGTGGCGCCTGCACGCCTCCCGCTTCAACCTGGATCCGGCGGCCTGGTTCCATCACTTATGGCGGGTACAGCGCCCGGCATACGGGGCCTACTTGCAGTGGCCGGGCAGGGCCATCTGTTCCGTCTCGCCGGAACTGTTCTTTGACTTGCAGGGTGACACGATCACGTGCCGCCCGATGAAGGGCACCGCCACCCGCGGGTGCACACCGACTCACGATCAACGACACATCGCCCGCCTGAAAGCGTCGCACAAGGACCGCGCTGAAAACGTCATGATCGTCGACATGGTCCGTAATGATCTCGGCCGCATTGCCCCGCCGGGCCAAGTGAACACGACCTCACTGTTCGACGTGGAAATATATCCCACCGTCTTACAAATGACCTCAACCGTCAGGGCGCAGACCTCCGCTGGACTACCGGATATCCTCGCCGCTCTGTTTCCCTCCGCCTCCATCACCGGCGCGCCGAAGGTGCACACGATGGAGCTAATCGCGCAACTGGAGCCACTACCGCGAGAAATCTACACCGGGACCATCGGTGCCTGGTGGCCGACCCACCCGGTGACCCGCGCCGGTCCGCGCCATGCCCGTTTCAATGTCGCGATCCGCACGGCCTGGATTGACCGGCACCGATGCACCGCCACGTACGGTACCGGCGGCGGTATCGTCTGGGATTCGGATGCGGACCGGGAATACCAGGAGTGCCGGACCAAGGCGTTGATCCTGCAGGCACCAGCGACCGATTGGGCGTTGTTTGAAACCTTGTTATGGCGGCCCGGCACCGGTTGGTTCCTGCTGGATGCCCACCTTGACCGGATTACCGGCAGCGCGAGTTTCCTGGGCTGGTCCTGTCGGCGCGACGAACTGAAACACGTGCTGGACCAAGTGGTGGCCCGTTTTCCGCGGCAACGGCAACGGGTCCGCCTGCAGCTCGCCGCGGACGGCAAGATTGACATTCAGGTGAAGCCCCTGACGCGGGAACGGATACCGTTGCGGGCCGCCTTGGACACGACACCCGTATCCAGCAGGGATATGCGTTTATACCACAAAACGACCCAGCGCGAACCGTACGACGACGCCCGATCCCGACACCCGGATGTAGACGATGTCCTGTGCTGGAACGAACGCGGGGAACTGACGGAAT
>SLLF01000003.1 GCA_007134175.1 Kiritimatiellia bacterium
CAAAATTGATAATCTACGCGTGATGTTCTATTCTGGCAATGCTATGTTTCGGGTGGCACGCAATACGTGACCGCGACCAGGGCGTTAAACAAAGGAAGCGAGATGGCTGTCAAACAGACCCATGAGGGGAGCACATACGAAGAACGCATAAAGGCGATTCTGCTGCGACGCGGTGCCATCTCGGAGGAAGGGTTGGCGCATGCCGGAGAAGAAGCGGCGGAGACGGGTATGCGCCTGGAGAAATTTCTGGCCGAGCGGCAACGGGTTCCGCCGGCGGAAATGGCGTTGGCACTGGCGGAATACCTGCAGTTGCCCCCGTTGGTGCTCGGTCACTTCATGCCCGGGCGATCGTTGCAGGAGGTCGTTCCCCAGGAATTCATGCTGCGGCGAAAGGTGGTCCCGGTTGCACGGGTGGATCGTTCCCTGACGGTGGCCCTGGCCGATCCGTTTGACCTGATGGCGATCGATGAGTTGGCCACCCAGACAGGGCTGCGCATTGTGGCGGCGGTTGCTCCGGAACAGGATATTCAAGGTGTGCTGGACCGTCTCAAGGCGCAATCCTCGGAAGGATTGGACCTCGAGGAATTGATGAAGGAGGATAGTGAGGTTCAGGTACTGGAAGAGTCCTCTGAAGACCAGAGCCTGGATGAAATGTTGGAGAGTGCGGAGGGGGCACCGGTCATCCGCATGGTGAACATGATTTTGGTCGAAGCGCTGCGCACGGGTGCGAGCGACATTCATATTGAACCGATGGAAAAGAAAGTGCGGCTGCGCTATCGCATAGACGGAGCGCTCCTAGAGAAACCAGGACCACCCAAGAGCCTGCAGAACGCAGTTTTGTCACGGGTCAAAATCATGTCGGACCTGAACATTGCCGAACGCCGGGTGCCGCAAGATGGGCGGTTCAACATCAAGGCGCTGGGCAAAGAAGTTGATTTGCGGGTGAGTATCCTGCCAACGGTCTTCGGCGAGAAAGTGGTCATGCGCACCCTGGACAAGACCAGCCTGGCCCCGAGTCTTAGCGCCTTGGGACTGGATCCGAAGGCGGAGGAGTCCATGCAATACGGTATTCGCCAGCCGCACGGGATCATCCTGGTGACCGGCCCCACCGGCAGCGGGAAAACAACAACCCTCTACTCCTGCCTGCAGGAGTTGAACAAGCCGGACGTCAATATCATTACCTGCGAAGATCCAGTGGAGTACCAGTTGGGCGGAATCAATCAAGTCCAAGTCCATGCCAAGGTCGGACTGACGTTTGCCAGTGCGTTGCGCTCCATCCTGCGGCAGGATCCGGACATCGTGCTGGTCGGTGAAATCCGCGACGCGGAAACGGCACAAATTGCCATGCGTGCTGCGCTGACGGGACACTTGGTGCTGAGTACGCTCCACACCAACGATGCGCCCGGCGCGGTTACCCGCTTGGTTGACATGGGGGTGGAACCCTTTATGCTGGGGTCATCGTTGATCTTGTCGCAAGCGCAACGGCTTTACCGCCGATTGTGCAATGCGTGCAAGCGCCCAACAGAGATTGAGCCGGACGTGCTGAGTTCCAATCACATTGACCCGGCAACGTTTGAAGGGGTAACCGTGTACAAGGCCATGGGATGCCCACGCTGTAATCAGGGGTACAAGGGGCGGGGGGCGATTATGGAGGTATTTATGATCAATGACGAAATCCGCCAAGGTATTCTGCGCGGCGCGAACACATCCGAGCTTCGCGAAATGGGCCGTCGGCACGGCATGGTGACGTTGAAAGAGGCGGGGCTGGCGCGGGTCAAGGAGGGGTTGACGACACTGGAAGCGGCTCTTGAAGTCACGGGGGGGGAATAGGCGATGGCCCGTCCGTCTGGTTCAGGCAAGCGCGGTAAGCGCGCGGTACCCGGTGCCCGCCGCATCGTGTTGCAGGCGCTGCCGGGGTTCACCCGGCAGCTCGGGGCCATGTTGAAAGCCGGGATGCCGATCGTGGCCTGCCTAAACGCGTTGGAAGAGCAGACCGATCACAAGCATTTCAAACCCGTGATCGCCCAGGTCCGCGCGGCAATCGAAGCGGGTGAAACCCTTTCGGAAGCGTTGCGCCATTACCCCAGTGTTTTCGATCACTTGTACTGCAATATGGTTGCGGGTGGTGAGCGCAGCGGCGATCTGTCGGAAACCATGGGGCGCTTGGCCGGCTTTCTCGAGTCCAGTGCCAAATTGCGGCGCAAGGTGAAGTCGGCCTTGATGTATCCCACGATTGTGCTGATCATGGCGATCATTATTGCTACCGGTTTGATCCTCTTCGTGGTGCCGGTCTTCGCCGAAATGTTCGCTGATTTCGATGCCGCCTTGCCGGTGCCGACCCAGTTGCTACTGGACTTCAGTGATCTGTTGCGCAGTCATTTCTTTTACGTGGTGATCGTGCTGATTGCGCTGGGCTTTGCGGTCCGCTACTGGAAACAAAGCGACAGCGGGGCGTTAGTGTGGGACACTTGGATGTTGCGTATGCCGGTCTTCGGCAAGTTGAACCGGTTTGTGGTTTCCGCACGGTTCGCCCGCATGTTGAGTCAAATGGCGCGTAGCGGGGTACCGATTCTCAGTGCGCTCCGCATAGTGGCGGGTGCCACCGGGAACCGCGTAGCCGGCCGGGTTGTGGACGAGGCCCACGCGGTGGTCGAGAAAGGCGATCCGCTATCCTCGGCCTTGATTAAGCAGACGGTGTTCCCCATTAGTCTGGTCCGAATGCTGCAGGCGGGCGAAAAAACCGGCAACATCAATGAGATGATGGACAATATTGCTGATTATTATGAGGATGAAGTGGACACAATGCTGGCAGGCTTGACTTCTTTGATGGAGCCGTTACTTATGGCTTTCCTCGGCATTGTGATCGGTGGTCTAGTTATCAGCATGTTCCTGCCCATGTTCCAGATGGGTGAAATCGTAGGGGGAGGTTAATCCATGGCGCGATTATTAGTGGTGGAGAACGAGCCCGCGACGCTGGGCTTGCTGACCACACTGCTCAAGGGGGAGGCGCATGACGTGACGCCTGCCAAAAGCGGTGAGGAGGCGTTGGCGATCCTGAACAAGGAGTCGTTTGATTTGATGTTGTCCGACATTCGGATGAGCGGCATGGATGGTATGGATCTGCTACGCCAGTCCCGTGAACAGTACCCCGCCATGCCGGTATTGATGTTGACGGCGTACGGGACAGTCTCGACGGCGGTGGATGCGCTGAAGCTGGGCGCCTTTGACTACCTGACCAAGCCGTTCAAGGTGGATGAGTTGCTTAATACCGTGCGCCGTGCCCTGGAATACACGCGAGCCTTGCGGGAAAATGAGGCGCTGAAGGCGCAACTGACCACTCCGTATCAGATTGGCAATATTGTGGCGGAAAGCCCCGGGATGAGGAAGGTGTGCGAAATGATCAAGCGGGTGGCTCCGACCGATGCCACGGTATTGGTCACGGGAGAGAGCGGGACCGGCAAGGAGGTGGTGGCTAAGGGCATTCATGTGAGCAGCACCCGGAAGGATAAGCTCTTCCTGCCGGTCAACTGTGCGGCGCTACCCGAGCCCTTACTGGAATCCGAGATGTTCGGGCATGTCAAAGGCGCCTTCTCGGGAGCGGATCAACACAAGGCCGGCCTGTTTGAGGCGGCGGAAGGCGGCACCATTTTCCTGGACGAGATCGGTTCCATGCCGGTATCGATCCAGAGCAAACTACTGCGCGTGCTGCAGGACAAAGAGGTCCGTCGGTTGGGGAGCACACAGCTTACCCCCGTGAATGCGCGTGTGCTGGCGGCGAGCAATGATGACCTGAAAAAATTGATTGCAGACGGCTTGTTTCGCGAAGATCTCTACTATCGGCTCAGTGTGATCACGATTGAGATACCTCCTTTACGCGAAAGACCGGAGGACATATTGCCGCTGGCCCTGCATGTTATCCGCAAAGAGACGCCCCCGGGCCAAAAACCACCGACCCCGAGTCGCGCCGTGTGCGAATTATTGGAGGCCAACGACTGGCCGGGCAATGTCCGCCAGTTGGAGAATTGCATCAAACACGCCCTGACCTTTGGCGACGGAGAGCGTATTGAGGTGGATGACTTGCCCAAGCAGGTCGCGGAAGCCGCTGCGGGTGACGCGGCGGCTCGATCGCGGGGCGTAAGCCCACAGGATCTGGAAAATGCGGCCTCGTTGAAGGCCTTTCTGCGCAAGAAAGAGCAGGAGTATTTGGAAATGGTGCTGGAACGTACCGGGGGCAATAAGGAGGCGGCGGCCCAGGAGTTGAACATTAGTTTAGCCACGCTCTACCGCAAACTGCCGGACCAAAGGGACAAATAAGATGCAGACCCGGTTTTTAGTAGTCGATGATCTGGAAGCCAGCCGCCATTTGATGAAGCGGCTAGTTCGACGCCATTTCCCGGAGGCGGTGATTGACGAGGCGGAGAATGGCGAGGAGGCCCTCGCCAAGGCCCGGGACAACCCGCCGGATATAGTGGCCTTGGACGTCATGATGCCGGACATCGACGGGCACGAGGTGTGCCGCCAAATCAAAGCGGATCCCGCTACCCGCTCGGCTCTGGTGTTGATGGTCTCGGGTTATATGACGGATAGCCGGGCACGGACCAGCGGCTTGCAGGTTGGTGCGGACAGTTATATCTGCAAGCCCTTTGAAAACGAGGAGTTCACCGCTCAAATTGTGGCGCTGCAGCGGATCCGGCAAACGGAACGGGCCTTGTCGGCTGAGCGCGAGCGGTTGCTGGCCGAGCTGGAGCGCCGCAAAGTTGTCGAGCGGGAACTGGAGGCAGCCAAGCATGCGGCCGAGGCCGCAGTCCGGGCCAAGAGTGAATTTCTGGCCCACATGAGTCATGAAATCCGCACGCCGATGAACGCCGTCATTGGCATGACGGAAGTGCTGCTGGACAGCGAGTTGTCGGATGAACAGCGCGACTGCGTCCATACCATTGTGACGGCCGGCGAAACCTTGCTGATGGTGATCAATGATATTCTGGATCACTCTAAAATCGAGTCCGGCAAGCTGACGTTGGAGGCGCGGCCGTTTGCACTGATGGAGCTCGTGGACGATGCGGTGCGCATGATCCGGCCACAGGCCGAAGCGAAGCGGCTTGCCCTGCGAGTCAACGCCGCCAGCGGCCTGCCGCAAACCGTGATTGGCGATACGATCCGGTTGCGTCAAATTCTCTCCAATCTGCTGAGTAACGCCGTCAAATTCACGGATCAAGGCGAAGTGGTTGTGCATGTTACGAGTTTTGTGCGGTCGCGCCACTCGTGTGAGGTTCAATTCATGGTGCGGGATACAGGTGTCGGCATACCGGAGGACCAGCGCCATCGTCTTTTCCAGCCTTTTTCACAATTAGATGCCTCGACCACGCGCCGCTTTGGCGGGACGGGACTAGGGCTGACCATTAGCAAGCGCTTGGCCGAACTAATGGGCGGCACGATAGAAGTCGAAAGCGCCGCCGGGGAGGGCTCGACCTTTTTCGTGCGAGTGGTCCTCGGGTTTGAACCGCGAGGCGAACCCCGCACGGTGCCGGAAGGCCATGCTGATCTGTTTGCGGGTAAAACAGCGCTCATCCTGGATGCCGTAGATGAAGATGCCACTCGCGTCCGGGGATTGTTGGAGTCATGGGGCATGAACGTTGCGATGGAGGACTCGGAGGCGGGTGCCTTGCAGGCCGTGGACGGAGGGCAGGGGCACCTGATCGACATCGTACTGGTTGGCTATAGCGACCGCGTGGACCCGGTTCGATTTGCGCGCGCGGTTCGGGCTGCGGACAAGCCTGATCTACCCATTATAGCCTTGTCGCCAAGTGACGTGGCGGTGCCGTCGGCCATTGATGGAACCGGGCAAGTGCTATTTGACGGGCAGCTCTATGAACCGGTTGAGCCTTCACCGTTGCATGACTTGTTGGTCGGCGTATTGGCCGGAGCGCAGCCGGAGAGCCAGATGGTGGCCACACACCCTTCAGGGCCGGATGAAAGATCGTTCAGGGTTTTGGTCGCGGAAGACAACGCGGTTAATCGCAAGGTGCTTGGGTATATGTTGAGGAAGCTGAACTGTGTCTTTGACGAAGTCGAAGACGGCCGCGCGGCGGTGGCGGCTGTCCGTGACAACCGTTACGATTTGGTTCTCATGGACGTGCAAATGCCGCATATGGACGGTGTTGAGGCTATGCAGGTCATCCGTCGGGAGTGCCCGCCGGAGCGACTACCCGTGGTGGTTGCGTTGACCGCCCACGCGATGCAGGGGGACCGGGAAAAATACCTGGCCGCCGGTATGGATGATTATGTGAGTAAACCCGTTCGGGAAAAGGAATTGAGGCGTGTATTGGCCGCGCTACATCAGGCGGGTGAACCGTAGGACGGAGTGAAAATGGTACGCATCCTGATTATAGACGACGAGTTGTCCGTGCGGAGTTATTTGAAACGCCTACTGGTGCGTTGGGGGTATGAAGTCGATTGCGCTCCCGATGGGGAGACCGGCTTGCAGCGGTGCCATGAATGGCAGCCCCACGCGGTCTTGACCGACATCTACATGCCGGGTCAAGACGGGTTGGAGTTTATTCGGGCACTGCGGAAGCAGGCGACGGGTGCAGGCATTATTGCCATGTCGGGCGGTGGGCAAATCGGGCAACTGGATGTGTTGCGCAGCGCGAAGTTGATGGGGGCACGCCAGGTGTTGACCAAGCCGTTTGACAGTGAGACCTTGAAGGCCGTCTTGCAGGAAATGGCACCGGCTCCAGCTGCGGCAGCCGAGGAGGAGGCCGCACCGGATGACTAACCTGGTTTTCGCACCGGCATACAGGTCGAGTGGCCCTGCCGTGCGCCTTGCTACTGCTGCCAGGCGTACAGCAGGGGCGGCAGGGCCTCGCTCGCGTAGCTCGTGCCCAGTATCGCAGCATCGGCTGCGTCGGAATCGCTGGCTCCACGATCGGCCTCATCATCCGGCAGGATTATGACGACACGGCAGCGGGCCTTCGCGGCTATCGATTGCAGGCGCTTGAGCACCTTGCGGGACGCGCCCCAGCGGGCCGATTCCCAGATGATGGCGCAATACGGATTATGGGTCAGTAGATCGTAGGCCGACTCCGGCTGCGCTACGGCGCTTGGTATAAATCCAGGACGATCCAGCCGCTCGCGCCAGGTGGAAAGCGTCTGGGTCTTCGCCGCATGGAGTATGAGGTGCGCGGTAGGAACAGGCGTCGTCGGTGGGGCAGGGGCAAGCTGTTGAATAGCCATCACGGCCGATCCCAGCGCTTGCAGGGTCCCTTGCCTCGCCAGCTGTTCCATGGTGTACATTTTTTCCAGCAGCGGCTCTAGTGCATCTTCGAGCAGGAACGGCAGGCTGAGAGGAGGCAGCGTCTGGAAATGTTCCAAGGTGGCTTGCAAGGCACGGTAGAGCGCCAGTACACATGTGCGCTGCTCATCTAATGACGCGACTTGGCGCAGTTGGCTCAGCAGTTCGTCGACGTTCGCGGGGGGGCGTGGTTCATCGGCATGAATCTGCGCCGGTGCCGGGGTAGGGGGGTGCCCCTGGTGCGCTTCGTCCAACACCTGCAGCAGCGTGTCAACCACCTTATTCGGGGCATTATCGTATTTGACGAGGAATCGGGTAGGTCGCAGCTGGCTCACCTCCGCGATGAATTCGGGTGCACAAGCGTTGGACAGCACGACAATAGGTAAATCAGGAGTGGGCGATTGTTCGCGCACATAACGCAGGACCTCGGTACCGTCCATTCGCGGCATGTTTAGGTCCAGCAGCATAATATTCGGCTGGAAAGCCTGTACTTGCGTGAGGGCGTCCTCGCCGTTTTGCGCAGTCTCCACAACCATGCCTTGTTTGATTAA
>SLLF01000010.1 GCA_007134175.1 Kiritimatiellia bacterium
CCGTGTTCATGGCCTTTATGGTCAACTGATTCGGCGCACCCCACTGCACCTGCTCGCTGATATCCAACTGAAATGGACGGTCCCAGCCCGCCGAGCCCAGATCGTGCGCCCCGACATAATGTCCGTTGACCCATACCCACGCGCGCTCATCCACGCCCTGGAATTCAAGGACGGCTGCCGCTGCGGCAGGGTCCGGTACGGCCGGCACCTCAATCCTGCGCCGGTACCATGCTGCGCCGACATAATCATGCCCAGCCTCCTGCCAAGGGATTCCCGTTCGAATTTCTCCCCAGTCGTCATCATTAAAATCGGGATGATACCATCCATCGTCCTCCCCGGCCCGCTGCGGGTCCAGGAGAAAACGCCACCCGTCCGCCGGCAATGGATGATGGCCCACCGATTGAACCGGCCCGCCCAACCGTTCGTTGACCGACGCGGGGGGCTGGTCCTCGGGTCGCGGCATGCGGCCCACCGGCGGCCGATCGGACGGGGCCGGACGATACGCCGCGTCCACCTCATAGATGCGCAGGTTACGGTAGCGGGCGTCCATGTACTGCATCTGCCGGAACGCGATCAGCCCCCCCCCGAAACCCGGCCCATAGGTTCGTCCATCATCAAAAAAGTCGATTGCCACCTCGCCATCCACCGCCAATTGGATATGCCCCCCGTTCTTCATAAGCTGCACCCGGTGCACATCCGTCGAATCCGGCGGGATCGCATGGCGACCTAGAGCGGTCAGGAAAAATCCATGATTCTTGCGCATATTCACCACCGGACGATGGCCGGCAAAAAAGGAGATGTGATAGGCATCTATGTCCCCCCGCAAGTAGCGGGTGAAAACCCCTTCGCGCGACCGGAGCGAAGGATCAAACAGGCTCAACCCGTCCGGGGCCGTAGCCGAGAAGAAGATGATCGCCAGATGCGGATGTATCACCTGGAAATCCCACTCCACAACGTAATCCTCGGGCGTGGTGACCGGACACCAATAGACGAAATGACCGCCCTGGCCGGCGCGGCTGGAATAGAGACGCATCCAGCCGTCTTCAAACGACGTGACGCCCGGCCCTTCCATCACCCAGTCGGCTGCATCGGTTTCGCGGGCCAACGGGTTCTCGTGGATAAGCCGCCCCTTCTGTTTCTCGATCACATAGGGGCCGGGTGCACGGGCGGCCAGCAAATAATCCACCGAGCCCCAATAGGTCGCCGTCACGATCCGGCGCAGGGCTTGAGTTGTCAGGGGCTCGGCCTGCAAACGTACCCCGCTCACCGCGAACCGGCCCGGGTTCAGGCGCAGTTCGTTGACCGGCGCGGCGTCCCATTCCGGCACCGTTGTCGCCGGCACGACCGGTGTACCGTTCAGGTAGATCTGGCGCTCTCCTTTTGCCGCATCCCATACGTAGGCCAAATGGTACCACCCTGGACCCGGCAGGGAGGGGAGCATGAAGTTGAGCGCCGGCCCGCGCCCGCTAAACGCCAAGCGCAGCATGTCGTCATAGCTGATGATTTCCAGCCGGATACAGCCGTCCACGAGGAATTCCCGATACGTCTCGATCCGGGAATCGACGCGTCCGTGATAGCGCTGGTCGGTTCGAATCCAGAGCGAGAAGGAACCGCGTGCCGCCGTGTCTGTTTCCATCGCTAACGCCACCGGGGCCGCTCCCTCGCCTGTCGGTTGCCAGCCCGTGGTATGCGGCAACGGTCCCGGCACCGATAGCCACCCGCTTAACTCTTCCGCCACCATACGGACACCGCTAAACTCCTCTTGCATCGTTCCCCCATAAGTCCAGGTACACCACCAGCCAACCAATGTCACGGCCAGCAGCACGTGGCACCATCGTGCCTGTGTCAACATCATCCCCCCTTGCTGAATTGAATTGACGCCGCTGCCCCGCTACAGCGCCCAACCGACGGCCACCCGCCCTAGCCAACCACTTGGTGCGAAAAACGGACTAACCGACGCTACTCAGCTAGACCATAGCGCACTGCCCACCTCTGGCAAGCGAAAACAATTTACCAGTTAAAACATAGCTTGCCGGGGGAGCGCATCCTCATATACTGCTACCTAGTCCGTCGGATCTGAGCGGACGAGGTAAGGAGTGGGGATGAATATAACGCTGCGGGATATCGCCAAGCAATCCGGGGTTTCGCATGCCACGGTGTCCATGGCGCTGCGTAATGATCCGCGGATCAGCCTGGCCACCCGCAACCGCATAACGGCGCTGGCGGCCACCATGGGGTATCGCCGCGATCCGGATGTAAGCGCGTTGATGCAGCACCTGCGCACGCGTCGGGAGCGATATGTGCGGGGCGTCCTTGTATACTTGGACATGAGGATTAAAGCGGACGCGACGTATCCTCATCTGGACCTCCACAGCACGGCAGCCACCACTCGGGCCAGCGAGCTTGGTTACGAGATGCAGATCCTGGCCCCTTGCCTGGAAGGATTATCCGATAAACGATTGAATGCGGTATTGAGCACCCGCGGAATTCGCGGGGTTTTGGTGGGGCCCTCGCCTGCCCCGCAACACCGTTTGAATTTGAACTGGGACCCGTTGGCCGGGGTCATGCTGGGCCATTCCTTCACGTATCCACCCATTGACCGCATTACACAGAATTTCTTTCATGTCCCTTCCCTCGCATTGGACCGGCTGGAAGCCATCGGCGCCAAACGCATTGGTTTGGTCATATCGGAATGGCACAATTTGCGGACTGACCGACAAGTTTTGGCAGGGTACGTGGCCAGGCAGCAACAGGTTCCCCGTTGCCACCGAATACCCCCGCTTGTTTGTCCCGGCCCCACCATTGATCGCGCGGCACTGCTGCGCTGGTTACAACGCTATCGTCCCGAGGCGGTTCTGATCGCGTCAAGGCAAACCTATGCGGTTCAATGGCTGTGGCGGGAAGGAATAAAGGTGCCGGAAGATCTGCTGGTCGCCCTGCTTGATCTCCCGAATCCGGACGGCCGCATTAGCGGTGTATTCCAGGATCCGATTGCCCGGGCGCGGCGCGGCGCGGAATATCTCATCATGAAGGTAGAGGCACACGAACGGGGCCTCCCCAAGTATCCCATCACCATCCAGATCGAATCACGCTGGGTGGAGGGTGAGACCACCCGGCGGCCTGCGCCACAGCACGCGGCAACCGCTTCCCAATGAGTTCGTCACATTACCCGTAAGCGCCACACCCGGCTACGGCGAAAGGGGTAGATGGTGCTCCCGTTCCCGCGCATGATACCCTCGGCCGTGTCCCATCCCGTACCGCGCATGCCGCTCCAGGATACGCGGCACATCCAACGCATAGCGATCCGTCACGCCGCGCAGAAATTGCAGCCGCCGGTCAATCCAGGCTTCCACTTCGTCCGTATCCGCATCATACCAATAAATCAAGGGTTTGGCGCACACCTCGGCATAGGTCAGCGCATACCGCAGAAACGCCACGCGGCGCGCATACGAGGGATCCGGATGCGTGGCGGCAATCTGCTCCGCTTCCGTGAGTAGCGCGTCCAGGCGCTCCTGGTAATCGACAAACACCATGGCAATCAAGCGCATCCTCTCCCGCGGAATGGCCCGGCGCCTCGCCCAATCGGGGGCCGCTTCGATTTCTTGTTCCATATCATCGCCCAGCGCTTCAACATCCACGCCCGGCTGATCCTCGGCACCTGCCAACCACATGCGGGGTGGCGCCTGCCCGATGGCCTCCATTTGCCGTGAACGCCATATCACGCCTTGTTCACTATGCGCTCCTTCCAGCGCCGCGATCTCGTCCGTCATTGTTTCCAGCAGATCGAAGTAGGCTCGCACCTGATCCGCCGCCGGGCCGAAACCCGCCCGGCAGTAATCCTCGATCAGCGCCTCCACATCAACATCGGGGTCCCAATATAGTTTTGCCCGCACGTAGTAGGCGAGTCCCAAGGCCGACCAATGACCGTACTGCCCCCCCTCGGCCGCCTGCATGCCATTGGCATGCAGCCAGGTAATATCTTCCGCCACCCGGCGGGTATAGTTGAGCGGAAAAGCGATACTGGCGATGTCGATGGTATTGGGACGATACATCATAAAGTCCGTCTTCTCCGCCCAACCAGCCCAGCTGCGGCGATCTTCAGCCCGTTCATAGTCATCGACCCAGCGACGGCCGAAACCCACAAAACCAATCCCTACCTGAGGATGAACGCGTTCACGCAAAGGCGGATTCACGTAGGACTCATACGCCCACGCCCCTATCATGCGATCCGCAAAATTCTCTTGCAACGCCTTCGCCACCCGGTTCCACCAGTTGACATAGCGATCAGTGAGTTGCACATATTTAAAGGTCTCCCCCGTATCACCGTCGCGCAGGGTCACCGGCGCGCCTGCCGGCTCGTCCAGTGCCCGGCAATCGTCGCACATGCAGTGCCCGCGCGCCACCGAATCGCTGGGGGACGCACTGAACACCCAGCGGTACGGGTCCGCCGCGAAGGCCCGGCGGGCCGTGCCGGCGGACGTGCAGCGGGCCACGCTGCGCGTGGCGGCGCTGGGGCTGTATGAATGCGAACTGAACGGCACGGTGGTGGGCGACCTGGTCCTGGCGCCGGGCTGGACGGATTACGCGAAGCGGGTGTACGTCCAGGACCATGACGTGACGGACCAACTGCAGGCGGGCGAGAATGTGATCGGGTTGGTCCTGGGCGACGGCTGGTACTGCGGGCGCATCGCCGACAACGACCGGCAGCTTTATGGTCGCCAGCCGCAGTTTCTGCTCGAGTTAATGCTCGAGACCGCGGCCGGGCGGATGAGCCGCGTGGTGTCCGATTCAAGCTGGCGGGTGGCCGTCGGTCCGCTGCTCGAGAATGACTTGATCATGGGCGAGGATTACGACGCGCGGCTCGAGTGGCCGGGCTGGTCGCGCGCGGGGTTTGACGATGCCGCGTGGCAGGCGGCGCCTTTGGCGGCGGCAGGAGATTTTCGAGCCGGTCAATCCCGAGGCGCTCCACCCCCGGCCGGTCGGCCGGGGGTGCGCTTGTCTGCTGGATTTCGGTCAGAACATGAGCGGGCGGATTCGGTTGACGGTGCGGGGGGGCGCGGGGCGTCAGCCTGAAGATCCGGCACGGCGAGATGCTGACCGCCAACGGGCGACTTGTCTTTCGCTATCGCCATGGATGCTCGGGAAATGGCGAAGATTATTATAATGTCTATGACTGCGAAAGCCGGACCTGGCGCAGGTTGCTGGATACGCCTCTCCTCGACGGCCTCGGGCGCATGAATGCGTACGCCACCCTGCCTGAAAAGGGGCCGGACGGGTGGTGGCACATGATCTGGGTCTGGCGTGACACACCCGATTGCAGCACCAACTATGATCTTTCGTACATGCGCAGTCCCGACCTGGCAAATTGGACAACCGCCACGGGATGGCCGTTGGCATTGCCGGTCGTGCTTGAAAGCGGTGCGGTCGTCGATTCGGCGCCGCCCGGGGGTGGGATGCTGAACGGCAAGCAATGGCTCGGTTTCGACAAGACCGCGCGGCCGGTTATCAGCTACACCAAGTTTGACGAAGACGGCAGGACGCAAGCCTATTGCGCGCACCTCGAAAACGACGACTGGGTCATCCGGCAGATCAGCAACTGAAACTACCGTTGGGAATTCAAGGGCGGCGGCTGCATCCCCAATGGCGGCGAAATTGAGCTTGCCGCGGTCACGACCGGGGACGACGGATCGCTTCTCCTTCCGTTTCGCCACATCCATGAAGGAAGCGGCGTCTGGCGGTTGGACCCCGAACGTCTGGCAGTCGTGGAAACTTTGTCGCAACCGCCGGACTGGCCGCCGGAACTCACCCGGGTCGAATCGGACTACCCCGGCATGCAGGCGCACATCCGGCCGGGGCGTCGACAATCATTCGGCAAAGTTCGAGTAACGATTGGCCCCAAAACGGAGTATTGGCCACAGAAAGCACAAGAGACACAGAAGGGCCGACTCAAAACTATTTTGTGATTTCTGTGCCTTTTGTGGCCCATTCCGGGAAACAAGCAATACGTAAGGATAAATGACCAGACCAAAGAACCCGTACGCGGGCTCGCTAGCGGGCCGGCGTTCAAGGGCAACGTGGAAATCTAGCGAATGAAGCAGCTAGTAAAACCTGCCGTAGCGGGAAATGCATAATGCCAAACGAGCTTCAACAATTGGAACCGGTCACTTTGGATATCGAAGCGCTTTGAGCCAATCTATTGCGGTAAAGGAACCCAGTCGGGTACATATATTTGAGCACGGCATGGGTGACGCGATCAAAGAGGCACTGGCCGCACGGTATTCCCTCTTGCCCGGTTCGTCGGGACCGGAGGGCACCGGACCGCGTGCATGGCAACGGAATATAGCCGTTCATCGTCTTATTGGCACCGACCTGTTAAAAGTGCTTTTCTTGCGGACGTCTGTTCTGATAATACACCCGCATGACAACGGTGGTACCGAACCTATTTTCCCAACTGATCCGTCTTAGACCGGCATGATTTTCCCTACCATTGACTTTGCCTTGTTCTTTCTGATTGTCTTCTCGGTCAATTGGTTGCTGCGCACCCGGACCGGTTGGTGGAAGGCCTTCATGCTGGCCGCCAGCTATTTTTTCTACGGCTACTGGGACTACCGTTTTGTCGGGTTGCTGGTGGCCTCCAGCATCATTAACCACGGGGTGGCGCGGGGTCTGGACCGATCACACAACGTTCATGTGCGGCGCGTGCTGCTGACCCTGGCGGTAATCTTCAACCTGGGTACGATTGCCTTCTTCAAGTATGCGCTCTTCTTCGTCGAGCAAAGTTTCTGGCTGGCTTCGCGCCTGCCGGACGGCGCGGATTTTGACTGGTGGATGGGCATCTTCGACTTTGCCGGCACCATTATCCTGCCGGTGGGAATTTCCTTTTTTACGTTTCAGGCTTTAAGCTATGTGGGCGACGTCTATCGGCGCAAGATGTCGGCGGCCGATTCGGTCTTGGACTTTGCCTTGTATCTCGCATTTTTCCCGCAGCTGGTCGCGGGTCCGATCGTGCGGGCGGCCCATCTGGTCTATCAGTTGGCCAAACCCCGGATTCCGGAGCGGATCGATGTCGGCCGCGCTGCCTTTCTGATCCTGTCGGGGCTTTTCAAAAAGGTGGTCATCGCCAATTACCTCGCCATTCATATTGTCGACCCTGTTTTTTCCCGGCCTGATCTGTACGGGACCTGGGACACGTTGTTCGCGGTCTACGCGTACGCCATTCAGATCTATTGCGACTTTTCCGCCTATTCCGACATGGCGATCGGCTTTTGCCTGCTGCTCGGGTTTCACATCCCGCTAAACTTTGATGCGCCTTACCTGGCGGACTCCATCCAGAAGTTCTGGCGGCGCTGGCATATATCCCTTTCCTTTTTCCTGCGCGATTACTTGTATATCCCGCTGGGTGGCTCGCGGACGAAACGCGCGAGCGGTGTCTACCGCAACTTGATGATCACGTTCCTGCTGGGCGGTCTCTGGCACGGGGCGGGCTGGACCTTCATCGCCTGGGGAGCGCTGCATGGGATCTACTTGTGCGTCGAGCGATTACAGGGGATATGGTTCAAACGGCGCGGCTGGCAGTTTACCGGCTGGGGCGTTGCGGTGTGGCGCCGCATATGGGTCTGGCATCTGGTTTGTCTTTCGTGGCTCTTCTTCCGTTGCCAAACGTTTGCCGATGCCATGGAAATGTTGCGGGCACTGGGA
>SLLF01000023.1 GCA_007134175.1 Kiritimatiellia bacterium
TACCGGGCGCGCCATGACGTTCGGTATACGGTGGAGGAAGCGGGACCGGTCAAAGTCGTTATCCGTGAAGAAGGATGGCATGTGAAAGCAGAGGACGGCAGCGTGCCACTCCGTCCGGATAGCCGGTTTTGCAAGTATGTCGTTCGCTATGTCATCCACCGGAATAGCCCTGTAGTCCGCCTGTTTCACACGTGGATATTTACAGGCGACTCGAATCAAGACCGGATCACCAACATGGGGTGGGCCTTCCCGCTCGCCCGTGGCATGAAACCTGGCGGGTTCCTGACGGAATTCGAGGCAGGGGAGTGGGTGGATGGTCATTATTTCCTGCAAGACGACTATGACCGGAACAAGATCGTTACCGGTATGACGGGTCGTGATGCTACTCGCGAGAAGGCGTATGAAGGGATGTTGGGCCCCGGGGTGATGAGGGCGGTTGGGAACGATTCCTCGCTTTATGTGGGTATCAAGGATTTCTGGCAGAATTATCCCAGCGAACTGGAGTTTACTGCTGACGGGCGCAGTATGGTCTTCCATTCGTGGCCCCGACATGCCCGCAGCGTAATAGCGCGTCAACCGGTGCGGCGCGAAGATGCCTATCGGCTGTGGTTCGCGCATCAGGGCGAGGTGCTGGATTTCCGCATGCCTTTGGAAATGACCGAAGGGGAGTTCCATGTGGCGGCCCACCGCGGGGAGCGGCACTGGCTTTACGGACGACCAGAATCGATCAACGCGCAAGGGGTGGCCAAAACCACGGAAATGTGGCTTTACGCCGCGGACGGGGTGCACCCGTCGACCGAGGCGGTGAAGCTCCTTGAAGGACTAAACCGTGAATCGGTTCGTGCGGTGGTGGATCCGCAATGGATGATGGCGAGTGGGGCCTTCCATGAATCGCATCACGTTGATCCAGCGACCTATCCTCGCCATGAGGCCGCCTATCAGCTGCAAGCGCAAAGTCCCCTCAGACAAGTGGATCGGATGGGTGTTTACGGGATGTGGATATTTGGGGATCTGGTGCGCACCGCCAACCTGGATGAGCAAGTGGCCCCGGACCTTTATCGTATTTTCCGCAAGGCCCACTGGGGGTGGCCTTATTCGTGGATGCCTTTCGCCCGCACCGGTAACGTGGAATGGCTGAAGTTCGCCGAGGCCGCTACGCGGTTGATGAGCGATGTGGCGTACTGTCATTATGTGGACGCCGTGCCCCCGCTGCGGCAACTGGACCGTTCGCGACCGGATCACTATCATCGACCCGGAGAACGGACCCCGCGGGAAAAAGGTTGGCATCATCGACAGCTTATTCCCTGGGCGGGACGTGGCGGGCCCGGCATCGAGAGTTATGAAAGCCAGACGGAAAACCAGTTGTATGCCTGGTACATGACCGGTTACCACCGGGCCCGCGACGTGGTGCTGGACTTCGCTGCCGAGAGTCGACAACGCGTTCGCCAGCCCCCTGCTTCTCCTCGACCCATGAACGCCAAGCAGAAGGAGTACCTTGATATTTATCAGGATACGTTCGACCCCTGGTTCTTGGTTGCGGCTGCCGCTATTGCGGGCAAACAAGTAGATGAATATCGGCAGGACGGATCAGGCCGGATCACGTGGGATACCGGCCCTAGGGATTTTCTGCGTTTTACCGGCTGCCCGGATTATCGAGCATACTATTTGCACTTTGCCCGGCAAGGCGCCGACTGGCATCGGGTGGGCTGGGCCAACACGCCGAGCACCCTCATAGAGGGCACGGCCTATGCCTGGTGGTTGACCGGTGATGAGCTGTACTTGCGCCGGGTGCTGGGCTTGCTGGATCTATACGACTGGGCCACGTACCGTGGCGAGCCCGATTATTATACGGGATTCACCGTGCTTCGCTCCACCCATGACCACCTAAAAGAGGCGGGGTGGTACTTGAAGTGGCAGCCGCTACTGCTTGCCGTCAAGCACGCGGCGCGCGCGGAACGCGACGAATTGCCCCATCCGTTGCCACTGGCCTTTAATCAACGTATAGATGATGTCGTATTCGTGATTCGCAAGGAAGACGAGCAGGCCGTACCCCTGCGGCCCGGGGGCGCCTTCCGGGTCGAGAACGAAGCCGGCGAGACGGTGGTCGCAGGCCACGGCAACCAGGATGCCGCAATCCCGGCGGAAGCGCCGTTCGGTGACTACCGTGTGTTCTTGATTACGCGCTCGGTTACCATTCCCATCACCCCGCCGGGAACCAAAGAGGTTATGATTTTCCCCAATGGCTCCGTAGGCCGGTCAGGACAGCATTACGTTCAGCACTGGTTCCGCGTCCCTGAAGGGCTGAAGTCGTTTGAAGTGGAGTTCGAGAATCACATTCCTCAGCCTGTCCAGCAGATCAAAATATGGGATGCCGCAGGTAATCCGGCTTGGGCATTACACCGTATCCGTCATGATGTAGACGAGCAGGACCTGATGGATCCGATCGTTGCCCGCGTGCCGGTACCGGCGGGCCATGATGGGCAACTCTGGCGCATTACCAATCCCGGAAGCCGCGACGGGGTACCCGGGTTCCGTCTTGACCCTCGCATTCAGCCCGTGCTCAGCCACAGCCCAGACCGCTGGTTCGACCCGGGCGAGGTGCATTAACCCGGATGGCCTGCTCGCTGTTCAGCACGGTGGAAAGCATGGCCACGCCCTGCTCGGTGAAGGCCATCGGGGCGTACTGCGTGCCGCCGCGCGTTTCGCGTTTTGAGGTGCCAACTTGGTACCTCAAAACAGCCGCATTGTCAGCCCCTTTTGAGGTCACAAACTGTGACCTCAAAGTCGCAAACTATTCCGCCGAAAGCACAAACATAAAATCACCGGGAAAGCGCTCGGCATTCCGTTTGACCGCCTGCTTGAGCACTTTTGTCTGAACGCCATAAAGCGCGGCCAGATCGCGGTCCAGCATGACCTTTTGCCCGCGCAACAGGATGATGGCCTCGCGAATGCGTTCAACGGGGATTAACTCTATGTTCTTAGCGGACATGATAATTCTTCCTCGTCCACATCACGCCGCATGGCGCACTGCAACCTCGTGAACAACGCGAAGATAGTATACCCGTCCGCATCACTTGGCCAGTCCGTTAGTGCCGCATACAGAAACGCGTTGGACGTCTATGCATAACATTTGATCAACCGCAAAGATTCACCTTTCTCTGCGGTTAGCGTTTTCCCCGTTCATACCGACCAAGCGCAAACGCAATATAAATTGCGCTTCTCGGCCCGTCTATCGTGTGTGACGGGCCTCAACCCGGTCAGACGATTAGCCGATAGTCGATGCCGGCCAGCGCGGCGAATTGCTGAAGTTGGGCAGGGGTGACGTCGTAACTGAACGCGGTGTGATGGGCACCGCCAGCCTGGATCCAGGCCGTGGCGGCCGTGGCCAGATCGGGGGCGGGCTTCCAGACGGCCCGGGCCACTGGCAGCCGTGGCAAGGGCTGTTCCGGCGCAACGACTTCGACGGGGTTTACCACCAGACGGAAGCGGTCGCCAAGGTCGATCATGCTCGCATTCAAGGCCACGCCCGGATGCGCGTCGAAGACGAGTCGTACCGGGTCCTCGCGGCCACCGATATCAAGGGGATGGATCTCGGCACGTGGCTGGTCGGTCGCAATGCTCGGGCAAATCTCGAGCATATGGGCGCCCAACACCTGCTTGTTTCCGGTCTGCAAGTGATAGGTATAGTCTTCCATGAACGAGGTGCCGCCACCGCGTCCGGTGCCCATCACTTTCAGGGCACGGACCAGCGCCGCGTGTTTCCAGTCGCCTTCCGCACCGAAACCGTAGCCGTCTGCCATGAGCCGTTGCACAGCGAGTCCGGGCAGTTGACGCAAACCGCAGAGGTCCTCAAATGTATCGGTGAAGGCCCGGGCCCCGACGTCTGCAAGAAATGTGCGCAACCCCAGCTCGATACGGGCCGCCTCGTGCAACGCCTCGCGTCGTTCGCCGTCCCGGCGAAGCGCAGCGGCCATTGCGTAGGTGTCGTCATATTCCGCGCACAAGGCCTCGATGGCACCGCTATCAACTGCGTCCATGCGCGCCACCAGCTCGCCGATGCCGTATCCGTTGACGGTGTAGCCGAAGGTGATCTGGGCTTCGGTCTTGTCGCCTTCGGTTACGGCCACGTTGCGCATGTTGTCGCCCAGCCGGGCCACCCGCAGCATCTGCTGATCCTGCCAGGCTGCCGCCACCCGGGTCCAATCGCTAATCCGGCCCTGCACGTTGGGATCTTCCCAGTGTCCTACCACCACTTCGCGGGCTTTGTTCAGCCGGGTGCAGATATACCCGAACTCGCGATCGCCATGGGCGGATTGGTTCAGGTTCATGAAGTCCATGTCGATAGTAGCCCAGGGGATATCGCGGTTATGCTGGGTATGGAGGTGCAGGAAGGGTTTGCCTAGTTGTTTCAATCCGGCAATCCACATGCGCGCCGGCGAGAAGGTGTGCATCCAGAAAATCAGGCCAATACAGTTGGCCTGCGCGTTAGCCGCTAGACAGACGGTAGTGATTTCGTCCGCCGTCGTGACGATCGGTTTAGGGATCACCCGCACGGGAATGATTGGCGCATGATCAAACGCATGCGCGATATGGTTGGCGTTTGCCTGTACCGTCTTGAGCGGTCCCGGTCCATACAGGTGTTGGCTACCGGCTACAAACCAGATCTCAAAGGTGTCGGACCCTTTTGTCATGAAGGAATGATACCTCTCTTTGGGGTTGTCGCCTGTCCGTAGTAGGCGTCGGCACCATGTTTTCGGCTGTAATGTTTGTCCACGATACGGGGATCCAGCGGGGATGGGGCCGCATTATGCCCGGCACCCATTAGGAGCGCCATGCACGCAACTTCCTCCAGTGCCACGGCGTTGTCGACGGCGGGCCGCAGCTTTGGCCCCCAGACAAACGGGGCATGCCCCGGCAAAAATACGGCCGGTACGTGATCCGGATTCAAGTGGTTGGCACAAAACGTGTCAACAATGGAGACGCCCGCTGCATGTTCGTAGTTGCCCGCTATTTCATCGCCACTTAAGGGGCGTGCTACGGGGATGGTGCCGCGAAAATGGTCGGCGTGGGTCGTGCCGTAGCAGGGCAGGGGACGAGCTAACTGGGCCCAGGCGGTAGCGTAGGATGAATGGGTATGCACGATGGCCCCGATGGAAGGGAACGAGCGGTAAAGGTGGAGATGGGTTGGGGTGTCCGAGGACGGGTCGAAGGGGCCCGGATGGACGGATCCTGAGGCCAGTTCGCAGATGACCATGTTTTCGGGAGTCAATTCCTCATAAGAAATACCGCTGGGTTTGATGGCGACGATGCCGCGGTTACGATCCACGGCGCTGACGTTGCCCCACGTAAGCGCTACCAGTCCGTGTTTGACGGTGGCTAAATTGGCTTCACAGACCTGTTCACGTAGTGCCTGGAATTTCATGAGCGAACCTCGTCTCGTAAGGATAATAACTCTTTCATGATTGGCGAGAGATCGGCCGAACCGGATACCCCGAACGCGTCGTGGAGCTGCTGATAGCACGCGTATAGCTTTTCATAGACGCGGACCGCTGCCCGGCGCGGGGTGAACCGCTTGGGTAGGACCGCCGTCATGGCCCGAGCCGCTTGCGTGAAGGTATCGTGGCCGCCGGCGGCTCGCCCGGCCACCACGGCGCCGGCCATCGCCGCACCCAGCGCGCAGGTTTGGGCACTGCGCGAAAGTGTTACCGGCCGGTTCAGGACGTCAGCATAAATTTGCATGGTCAGTGGACTTTTGGCCGCAATCCCGCCGCAATTCACCACGCGCTTGATGGCCACACCGTGCGACTCCAAGCGGTTAACAATTGCCCGCGCTCCGAAGGCGGTTGCTTCAATCAATGCGCGGTAGATTTCAGCGGGTGTGCTGTGCAGGGTCAAACCCAGTATCAGGCCTGTCAACCGTTGGTCGACCAGGACGGTTCGGTTGCCGTTCCACCAATCGAGTGCCAGCAAGCCGCTTTGGCCGGGTTTGAGTTTGGTGGCCTGGCCGTTGAGATTTTCATGGGTGCCGGTTTTGGGACCGCCGGGCTGGATGTGTTGCACAAACCAGTTGAAGATATCGCCGACAGCTGCCTGGCCAGCCTCAAGCCCAAAGGCATCCGGCAGGACGGATTCCGGGACGATTCCGCAGAGGCCGGGAATGTCCGGCAGCGGCTTCGCCAGAGGGGCCACGGCGATATCGCAGGCGGACGTACCGATGATTTTAACCAGCGTCCCGGTCTTGATGCCGGATCCTACCGCTCCCAGATGCGCGTCGAACGCGCCCACGGCCACCGGTATACCGGCAGGCAGGCCAAGCGACTTGGACCAGGCCGCTGTCAAGGTGCCGGCGGCATCACCAATCGTGTACGCGCGATCCGGCAGCGTTTGCCGAATCCGGACAAGCACCGGATCCAGTCTTTCGAGAAAGGCCGGATCGGGATAGCCGCCCCAGTCGGGGTGGTAGAAGGCCTTGTGCCCGGCGGCGCATACCCCGCGCTTCAGTTGGTTGAGCGCGGTGGTGCCGGTCAGCACGGCAGGAATATAGTCGGCTAGTTCTACCCAGCTGGCGGCCGCATCGAACACGCGCGGTGCCACGCGTTGGCAGTGCAGCAATTTGGACCAAAACCATTCCGAGGAATAGATGCCGCCGCATTTGGCTAGATATTCCGGCTTATCCCGCTGCGCCAATTGCGTGATTTCCGCCGCTTCCGCATGGCTGGTGTGATCTTTCCACAACCAAGCCATAGCGTCCGGCCGGTCGGCCCATTTGCGCTGGAGCGCCAGCGGTTTTCCATCGCAATCCACCGGGATGGGGGTACTACCGGTGGTGTCTACGCCGATTCCGACCACACGGCTCGCGTCAAAGGCGGCATGGTGGCGTGCTTGCTTCAGCGCGGCGCGTACCGCGGCGCACAATCCGTCCAGATAGTCCTGCGGATGCTGCCGGGCCAAGTCCGGTTGACGAGCATCCAGGATAACGCCTTGATCGCCTCGCAGGTAGGCCCATACACCGCAGCCCACCTCCTGGCCTGTGCGCGTGTCAACCACCAACGCGCGTACGGAATTCGTGCCGTAATCGATTCCGATTGAGTAATGTGGTATGTCCATCGCCATCACCTGTGTTCGAATGCGCAACGGTCCGACCGTAACGTGATTCGTCCGGCCTGCACAAGTCTTAACCGGTTCTTGCTATTGCTCGTTACCGAGTGATACAAGGATATCGAGCGTGAAATGAACCCTGCAATCAACAGTCGCTATGGATGGTGGGGGATCCTCGCCTTATTGCTGGTTGCGCTGGTTTATGGTGTTGCCCGTGTCCAGGAGATGAGGAGGTGGGAACGCATACCGGCGGGTATTTACGCGCTGGGCCAACGCGAGCTGACGCCCGCCGGGACACGCACACACGTGCATCTCGACGCGTTTTTCATGCAGCGCACCGAAGTCACCGTTGGGCAATTCGTGCGCTACCTGAACCGGGTCCGTCCCTCACCGGTCTATGATTCCCCGCAAATCGAATTTCAGCGCCGACGCTATCGGGCACGAGTTGAACGTCGCCAGCCCGTAGCGTATGTCGATTTCGCGCAAGCGAGGGATTATGCCGCCTGGCTGAGCCGGCGGCGTGGTCGGTCCTATCGCTTGCCGACGGCGGATGAGTGGGAAGCGGCGGCGCGCGGGACCACA
>SLLF01000131.1 GCA_007134175.1 Kiritimatiellia bacterium
CAGATGCGGGCGACGCGTTGCAGCTCCAAAATGGCCTGTTCGAGGGCCTTTTCGGGGAATTCTAGAAAGCGTTCCTCCAGAAAGCTGGGTTGGGGTTCCGGCTTGCGGCTGCGGAACAGACGCACCAGCAAGTGTCCGTAGGCGGTTGTAAACGGAAAGACGAGCAGCGCCGCCACCATCATCACGGCCGTATGCAGGTTGGCTGTTTGCCGCACCACATCGCTGGAGGTCAGCGGGATCAGCCACAGAAAAAAGCGCTGGGCCAGCAGGGCCAGTATGACATTGAACACGTTGAAGAGCAAGTGGGCCAAGGCGCAGCGCCGTGCTTGGATATTGGTGCCGATGCTGCCGAGCAGCGCCGTGGCGCAGGTCCCGATATGGGCCCCCAGCACGATGGGGAAGGTCTGTTCGATAGAGGTGAAAATACCGGCTTGAATCAGGGCAAAGCACATGCCGATGGTCGCGCCGCTACTCTGAATGATCGCCGTAATGGCGGTTGCCAGCAGGACCCCGAAGACCATCCCTTGTACGGTTTCCGCGGTAATGCCCTCCAGCAACGGGGCCAGGGTGGCGCGGTGCGGCCGGATGGCATCGCTCATCACGTTCATGCCGAGAAACAGCAACCCGAAGCCCAGCAGGGCATGGCCGAATAGTTTCACCTTGGCCGACGGAGCGGCCATCTTAAGAATGAATCCGGCTGCGATAATAAAGAAGGCAAAGTCGCCCAACTGAAACGAAATGGCCTGCATGGAAATGGTCGTGCCGATGTTGGTGCCGAGCACCACGGGAATGGATTGGAACAGGGTCATCAGACCGGCGTTGACGAATCCCACGAGCATAACGGATGTGCCGCTGCTGTGAATCAGCAACCCCAGCAAGGATCCGAGTCCGAGACCCAGCCAGCGGTTGCCGGTGGCGCGTGATAAAATATCGCGCAACCGGGACCCGGCCGCCTGCCGCAGACCATCGGTCATCACCCCCATGCCAAAAATAAACAGGGCCAGCCCGCCCAGCACGGCAAAAACCAAAAAAAAGATTTCCCTAGCGTCCATGATGCGTAGATCCAATTCCAGCTGACTTGAGTATAGCTGCACCGCCAGTCTAAAGACATAGCCAAAGCTCTTCAAGTTTTCCCGTATTGGGGTCAGCCCTTGAGAATGGAGTTTAAGTCCTCGTGTTGGCCACCCATTGGTTCCGAGCGGTTTTGATTTCCAGCAAGTGCTCCGCCGCCTGTTGGACTCGGCGACACAGTCGCTGGTCCTCGGATAATTTCTCTGGCAAGGAAGAGAGTTGTTTACAGACCGCCGAGCCACTGCCCATCTCAAGCAAAGCGGCCACCGCACGCTGGCTCTGGGCTGCATACTGAATCAACATGCGTGCCGCGACAGCCCGTAACGGACTCTTATAACGCCGCTGTCTGAATGCATCTGGCTCAACATCGAGTACTTCAGCTAGAACACGCAGCACTTCATTAGGCGCCAGCGGTTCCGTTGTATGCCGGAACGCTACATCTTCCGGACAAGCATAGGTGGCGACTCGCTGTTGGTAGAGTTCGTCAATCCACGCCCGGAATCCGTCACCACCAACACTGCGAGGCGATTCCTTCAAGGCCGCCTTGATACCATCGTCCGGCGTGCTCAATCCGCTTTCGACAAATTCACGGTAGCGTTTCGGCCATTCTTGTGGCCTGCCGCTCATCTCGGCCAAAAGCGGTCCACAAGCGACAAAATGAAGGGCCTTGCGTTTACCGATATAGCTCGGGTAGCTGCTCCATCGCCAAGATCGCAAGGCCTCGATGCGCACGGTAATGGGCTTGTCCTTCATCGCCCCAATCTGAACTGGATTGAGGTGGACATAGCGCGAAAGCGCAAGGAGATAGTCGTCTCCGGCGACCAATTTCGCTTTGAACCGGCCATCAAGAAGGTGTCCGTGCCGCCTGTGCCGGAGATTGTAGTAGACCGTATAGGCCGTCAAAAGTGACTGCATAAATTTGGAGCAGTTGGCCTCGGGCGTCTCGAAAACCAGATGGAAATGGTTGGTCATCAAAACAAAAAGAAAAAGACGGATATGGAACTGCTGTACACGATCCTCAAGTTGCTCCAGAAAACGCGCTCGGTCAGCGTCGTCACGGAATAAACGTTTATCCGCCGGCCACTTCATCCCGTCGAGATGATCTGTCTTTTCCCCCACCATCCGGCAGGTTATGTGATAAATCGCCCCGGAATATTCGATGCGTAAAGGTCGTGCCATGACGTCAGCATGCCATAGTCCATGAGAAAAGTAAAATCCATTTTCAAGGGCTGACCCCAAATGGATCAAATGGATGCGGCGACTTATGCCTTGGCGGTGTGCGGGTTGAGCGCTAGGCTTAAGCAGGGGGTCGGGAGTAACAAATCATTATGGATGCTCATTCAGAATCCAGTCTAACCATATTGTCGGCAAAAACCGTCGCGACGGCGCGGCAGCGAGTCTTGCTGTTTTTTTCGCTTAACGGCGTAGCCGTGACCTTTGTGATGGAGAATATCCTGCTTTTGTGGGCGTTGCAGAATGGATTGAGCGCTCCACAGGTGGCCGTGCTTTCGTCTTTCGTTTTTCTCACCATGCCGTTCATGTTCCTGGGACGGCAGCTATCGGCGCGGTTCGGCCTGGTCAAAGCGTGGAGCGCCTGCTGGCTGGTCCGCTACGTGTTCGTCTTGCTGATGATCCCGGTGCCCTGGTTGCGCGGCGGGCCGTGGGAAGAGGCCATACCCGTGCTGATTCTCTCGTGCACGTTTGCACTATTCTGCCTGCGCAGCATGGGGATGATCAATACCGTCCCGTTTATCGGGGCCATAACCGAGCCGGCCGACATCGGTTCGTTCCAGGCCGCCTCGCATTTTCGGAACAATTTGTCCTATGCGACCACCCTGGTGCTGGTGAATGTTGTCTTGGGCTGGCGGGATACCATTGGCATCTACCAGCTCTTCCTGCTGGCGGGCACCCTGGCCGGGTTTATTTCGGTTGCTATATTGATGCGCGTGCCGGAGCCACCCGGCCACGCGCCTTCGGCGCACCGTTCATTCATGGACATCTGGCTGGACTTACGCCGCCGTACCCCGTTGCGACGTTTGGTCTGGACCTGGGGGGGAAGCGCGAGCTTGATCGCGCTGACCGCGCCAATCGGGATACTGGCGGTTAAAAACGGCTACGGGTCGTCCGACCAAGTCGCCCTGTTCTTCATCATTGTCGAAGTGGCGGGGGCCACGATGGCGGCGTGGCTAGTGGGGATGGCGGCCGATCATACCGGACCTCGTCCGCTGTTGATTCTGGGGCTGGCCATGTTGCTAGGGCCGACGCTCTATTGGGCGCTGGCACCCGAAACGATGTGGTGGCCCGGCCTGATCGGCGCCTTTTTGTGCACGGGCGCGGCCAAGGGGATTCTGTTGCTGGCGCTCAGTCACTATCTACTGGCCAGCACCCAAGCCCACGAAAGGATGGATCTGGGCATTGTGATGCAAATGACCGCAGGCGCTGTGTCCGGTGTAACGGGCATCGTTGTCGCTGCCGGGCTGCTGCGACTGCTGGCGCCAGGCTTCGGTGAAGGGCTGGATCTGTATCAAGTCTATTTCCGGATTATAGCCATAGCCGGAATCGCTATCGTCGTGGCCACGGCCATCGGGCTGCCGCCCCTCAAGGATTGGGCCGTGCGCGATGTGATCGGTCTCTTGTTTTCCTTGACCGATATGCGCACCCTATTGACCTTGAACCGGATACGAGAAACGTCCTCCGATGAGGAGGAAATGGATCAACTTGGCCGCCTATCCGACTTGGCCTCCCCTCGATCAGAACCGGTGCTGCGGCGTTTTGTGGTAGAGGGCCGCTTGATGACCCAGGCCCGGGCCATTGAGGTGTTGAGTCGCATTCCTTTTGGCGAGGATACGGCTGCGGCCTTGATTCGCGTGGTCGAAGCGGGTGCCTTCACGAATGGCTGGCGCGCCGCCGAATTGCTGGGCCAGCGCCGTATTCGGTCGGCTATCCCCGCCCTGCGCCTGGGCCTGCAATCGAAGGATCCGTTTCTGGCGGGGAAATGTATGGTGGCCCTGGCCCGTCTGGAGGATGCATCGTCCTATCCCGCGATTCGTCATCTTTTCCGTACAACCGGGAACCCGCGTCTGGTGGTCCACGGTGTCCTCGCCTTGCAGGCGATCCAGGCGCAAGACGATCTGGCCCTGATACTGGAGAAAGGTGTTGAACGGGAATGGCCGGCCTTTGTGCTGGAGGAAATGGCCTTGGCCATAGCCTCCTTCTATGCCTGCCGCCGGATCGTGCACCGTCAATTTAGGCGGCAACAAGCATTGCCGCAAGCGCACGCCGCCTCTGCCCCGGCGGCTATGGATCTGGTGCGCCATGATCCGGAGCTGCAAGCCTTCCTTGCCCGCCATGCCTGGGAAAGCCTGCCCCGCCCGCTGCAGCTAGCGCTGGAGGTGGTGGTGACGCATGGACGATACCCGCGTCAGGGGTCCAGGTAGATCCATTCCTGGCGAATGTCCTGCCGGAGGAAATCGCCTTGGCGTGCGCGGCCTGCGTGTAAATCTTCCAAACGAATGGTCCGTCCCAGCAGGCGGGTGGTCGCGGTTAGGTAGTGGACGTCGGTCAACTCAATCACGACATGCCCCTGCGCATCCAGCCAGCGCAACCGGCGCGCGCGGGCCGTGAACCGGCGCGTCGGGAGCAAGGATCCGTTGGAGGTTTCGTCCGGCCAGACACTGGATCGCGCCGCGATATGCCGCGATGCCATGGCCAACCAGACCGGGGGTTGCGGTTGTGCTGCGTCGTAGGGGTAGTTCGCCTCCCAACCGATTACCTCAACCGCCGTCCAGCGATAGAATGGGCCACGCCAACCCGCAATGGTTGGCCACCAGCGCACGCGCACCTCGTCTATGGTTAAGGGCGGGGAACCGTCGTCAGCCGTTATCCGGATATTTTCCAGCCGCAGATCCAGCAGCAGGTCGAGCCAGACACGGCCCAACTGCAATTGCGGCTCCGCCCAGCGGTGTTGCAGTCGCTGTTCCAGCAGGTAACGGAATCCGTCGGTGCGCGCGAGCAGCAACGCACCCCCGTAGCAGAGCGCCGCCAACAGCAGGAGCGTGCCCAGCGCGCGACCCAGCGATGGGCCGGCGGCACCGGCCATATCCGCGATATCCATGCGTGGTGGGCGACGGGGCGACATGTGGCTAAACCGATTGCGCCAGCTCCCGGGCGCGCTGTTCGGCGGCTCGGATGGCGGCGATCCAGTGGGTGCGTACCGCCGCATGCTCCAGCACGGCCATGGCGGCGGCGGTGGTGCCGCCTTTAGACGTGACACGCTGGCGCAGGGTAGCCGGGGTTTCGTCCGGTTGGCCCTGCCACAGCGCGGCGGTGCCGGCTACGGTGGCCGTGATCAGTTCACGCGCACAATCCGGAGCCAATCCCAACTCCGCCGCTGCCGCTTCCATCGCTTCCATCAAATAGAAGACATAGGCCGGCCCACTGCCGCTAATAGCCGTGACTGCATCCATCTGAGCCTCCGCCAGCGACACCACTTTTCCGGTAGCCGCCAGCCAGTCTGCCACTTGCTCACTATCGGCCGTCGTGGCCCGCGAACCCAAGGCGATGGCGTGGACACCCTGTCCCACCAGCGCCGGCGTGTTGGGCATGCAGCGCACGACCCGGACATCGGTGGGCAACTCCGCTTCAATGCGAGCCGTCGGAATTCCGGCCGCGATGCTGATTACAACCTGATCGGACCGCCAGGCCTCCCTGACCGACTGCAGCAGCGGAATCAGTTGTTGCGGTTTCACCGCCAGCACCACGTGGGTGGCCCAGCGAATGGCCACACCGTTGTCGGCGTCCGTCTGAATGTGATAAGTGGCTTCCAGATAGGCGCGACGCGTGGCATCGATGTCCGTGACCCGCAATTGCGCTGCGCTGACCCGGTCCTGTTGCAACAGGCCGCGCAGCAGCGCTTCCGCCATGTTGCCGCCACCGATGAAGGCGAGGGTATGGGGTGGCGGGGTCGTATTCATCTGGTTCGTGCTCCGAATAGATCGGTGCCGACGCGTACCCACGTGGCCCCCTCCTTGATGGCGACCTCCAGGTCGTGCGACATGCCCATGGAAAGGTCGTCGAGGGGAAAGCCGCTGTCGTGGCGCCATTGATCGCGTAACCGGCGCAGCCGGGCGAAGTGCGGACGAGCCTTTTCCGGGTCGGCACTGAACGGCGGCAGCGTCATCAAACCGACCACCTCCAAAGCCAGGCAGTGGGTGGCGGCTTCCAGGACCGACGGTACGTCGTCCGGTGCCAGGCCGTATTTGCTGGCGTCACCGGCCACGTTGACTTCCAGGAACACCTGAAGCGTGCGGCCGACCGTGGTCGCGCCCTGGTTCAGGGCCTGCAGCACCTTGAGGGAATCGACGGAATGAACGGTTTCAAACAGCGGCACGGCGTATTTGATCTTGTTGGTTTGCAAGTGGCCGACCAGGTGCCAGTGCAGGTGGCCGGCCGCGGCGGGGATCTTGACGCGGGCTTCCTGGACCTTGCTTTCGCCAAAATGGATGACACCGGCCTCCGCCGCTTCGCGGATAGCGGCGGGGCCATGCCCCTTGGATACCGCCAGCAAACGGACCTCCTCGCGGCGACGGCCCGCCTGGTCGCAGGCTGCCGCTATGCGCGCTTCCACCCCGGCCAGCCGTTCCTCAAAGGCGGCAGGCAGCGGGGAAACGTCCGGGGCCGGCGCTGAATCGTTTGCGGTCATGCGTTCAGTATAGGGCGAAGTCCGCTTAACAAAAGAAAATTGATCGGGGCAACGGGCTTGTGCATTTCGTCTACCTGCGCATACTGCTAGTGGAACCGGCGCTTGCAGGCTTTTTTGCAAGCGACATTATGCGCCCGCAGAGCGGGCGCAAACGGGGCTGCCACGTTCGCGGCGTCCGACGACGCTGCGTCACGTTAGCGGCCGTGTATTGAGAGAAGTCAAGGGATGGAGGTGATTATGGCCATGCAGGAGACATTCGAAATCGATGGCGTACCGGCGGAAGGGTATGTCGTGCCGTTGGGCACCTGTAACCTGGTCTTTGCGAAAAAGGGCAATAGTCTGCTGGCCTGTGGTGCCATCGACATCGCCGCATTGGAGAAGCTCAATGTGGCGGCAGCGAAGGTGACCGGTGTAGCGACACTGGCAGAGTTGCTGGACGGCCAGGTACAGGCGGTGAACCAAAGCGCCGCGCGGCAGGGGGCCACGGTCGGCCAGACGGGCCGCGAAGCACTCGCCCGCATGGGTTGATACGCGCAGGTTTAATCCACATAGCGGTACTTCAAGATGCACCAGATCGCGCGAAATCCATCGCGCCAGGTGATCTTTTTCCCCTCAGCATAGCTGCGGCCATAGTAGGAAATCGGCACTTCATACATCACCCAATTCCCCCGGGCCACCTTGGCCGTGATTTCCACCTCGAAACCGAAGCGGTTCTCTTTCAAATTCAGCGAGGCCAACACCTCGCGTTTGAATACCTTGTAGCAGACCTCCATGTCGGTCAGATTGATGTTGGTCATCATGTTGGACAAGGTGGTCAGGAAACGGTTGCCGACATAGTGCCAGTAATAGACCACCCGATGGGCTCCGCCGCCAAGGAAGCGGGAGCCGTAGACGACATCCGCG
>SLLF01000033.1 GCA_007134175.1 Kiritimatiellia bacterium
ACGGATCCAAAGGCGACGCGGCTCGACGAAGAACGAGATTTTTCGACTACGCTCCGCTCAAAATGACAGCAGGCGAGCGTGCGGCTTATCACCGTGTCCAGCGCGGCCAAGTATTCGCCAGTTCTCACATCGCACAACATCCCCGCGTCACGCGCGTTAGTGGTCGAAAAATCCGCATTTCCCCTTCCTCCACTCACAAACATTGGGGTTTTCGCTACCAATCTGGGGGATTGAAAATCCACACCCTCTTTTCAGCCTCTATTCACGCACCTTCTCGACAGCGCAATCGGCTCGACGTCGTCCACCACCGCTTGACGCCCCCAAGCCGGATAGGGTAGCCTGTGTCTCCCTTTTGGAGGTATTTCAGCTATGAGTGATTTGTTACGAGACAAATGGACGGCCTGCTGTGCCCGTCTGGAAGAAATGCGAGGTTATCTTTGACGAGCCAACCTTGCGATCCCAATTGCAGGCCCGCGAGGCGGAGGCGTCCGATCCGGACTTCTGGAACGACCAGGAGAAGGCCCGGTCGGTAATCCAACGCACCAACGCCCTGCGTTCGGTGCTGGAACCGTTGGAGGCCATCGCCACCACCCTGGCCGACGCGGAGACCACGCTGGAATTAATGGATCTCGAATCCGATCCAGCCCAGATCCAGGCGGCCGAGAACGATTTGCAGCAACAACTGGCGGGGCTGGATGAAGAACTGCGGAAACTAGAGTTCAAAACCTTGCTGGGTGGCGAACTGGACGCCAACAATGCCTACCTCAGCCTGAACGCCGGTGCCGGCGGAACGGAATCGTGCGACTGGTCCGATATGCTGTTCCGCATGTACCGCCGCTACGCGGAACACCATGGATTTGAGGTGTCCGTGCTGGATCTGCAACCGGGCGACGAGGCCGGCATCAAGAATGTCACGTTCATGGTCAGCGGGCCCTACGCCTACGGCTACCTAAAGGCGGAACGAGGCGTGCACCGACTGGTGCGGATCAGCCCGTTCGACTCCAATCAACGCCGGCACACCTCGTTTGCCGCACTGGACGTGGTGGCGGAAATTGATGATTCCAGTCAAGTGAACCTGGAGGAAAAGGACCTGCGTATCGATACCTACCGCTCGAGTGGTGCGGGGGGACAACACGTCAACACCACCGATTCCGCCGTACGGATCACCCATATCCCTACCGGCATCATCGTGGCCTGCCAGGCGGAACGGTCGCAACACAAGAATCGCGATAAGGCCATGAAGATGTTGACGGCCAAACTGTACGAATGGGAACAGGACAAAAAGCGTAAAGAAATGGAGCAATTCTACGGCGAGAAAGGCGATATTGCCTGGGGGCGTCAGATTCGCTCCTACGTCATGCAGCCGTATACGATGGTTAAAGACCATCGCACCGACCACCAAACCGGAAACGTCGAGGCGGTCCTCGACGGACAACTGGACGACTTCATCGAAGCTTACTTAAAGAAAGGAAAACAGAAAAATGAGCATGCTGGATAAAATACTGGAAAACAAACGGGCCGAGCTGGAACAAAGAATCCAAAACGTATCGCTGGAATACTTAAAGTCGGCCGCCTCCCTGCGGCGACCGCCGCCGGATCTGGTGGAAGCGTTGAGCGCAAAACCGGTCGGTCTGATCGCGGAACTGAAACGTAAATCGCCATCGGCCGGCGATATCCGGCCCGATCTCGGTGCGGGCAACATGGCGGAGGCCTATGCGGCCGCCGGTGCCCAGGCCCTCTCCATCCTGATGGACGAAAAATTCTTTGGCGGACAGGAATCGGATTTCGTCGTGGCGCGCGACCGCACCAATCTGCCCATTCTATACAAGGAGTTCGTGCTGAATTGCTGGCAAATATGGCACGCCGCCTCTATCGGGGCCTCGGCCGTGCTGCTCATTGCGGCTGCGCTGGAAGACGACGAGCTGGCCGCGCTGCTCGAATGCGCCCGGTCGGCCCGTATGACCCCGCTGGTGGAGGTACATACAGCTGACGAGATGACCCGCGCCAAGGAATGCGGTGCCACCTGCATCGGCATAAACAACCGCGACCTGACCACTTTCGAGACTTCTCTCGATACCACCTTCCGCCTGGCTGAGCAGGCGCCGGACAACGCCTTCCTGATCAGCGAGAGCGGCATCCGCAAACCGGATGAAGTGTCTAAGTTACGGGATGCCGGCATTCGCGGCGTACTGGTGGGCGAGCATCTACTCCGCCAAACCAGTGTCGACGAAGCAGTGCGAACGTTGATGGAAGCGGTGTGGAGTTAAGTCGATTCAGCCGAAGCAAACACGACAACCTAAAGGGATACTGAACATGTCATTCATCCACGACGACTTTCTACTGCAAACCACCACCGCGCGCCGGTTATACCACGATATCGCGCGCGCACTACCGATTATTGACTACCACTGTCATTTGCCGCCCGCTGATCTGGCGGCCAATCGACGCTTCGACCAGCTGCACGCGATCTGGCTGGAGGGGGACCACTATAAATGGCGCGCCATGCGCACCAACGGCGTAGAGGAAGCGTTGTGTACCGGCGACGCCGACCCGTACGATAAGTTCCTGGCCTGGGCCCGCACCGTGCCCCATACCGCCCGCAACCCGCTCTACCACTGGACCCACCTGGAACTGAAACGCTATTTCGATATCGACACCCTGTTGAACGAACAAACCGCTCCTGCCATCTGGGCACAAGCCAATGAACGACTGGCTGACCCGGCGTATCAGGTGCATGGCTTGTTGCAACGCTTTAAGGTGGAGGTGGTCTGTACCACCGATGACCCCGCGGACGATCTGGCGTCCCATCAGGCTCTGGCTGGCAGCGACTGCCCAGCCGCCGTCTACCCGGCCTTCCGGCCCGACGCGCTGTTCGGGGTTGACCAGCCCGAACGGTTCAATACCTACGTGGACAAGCTTGGCCAAGTGGCGAACCATGCCGTGGCTACCCTGGAAGATTTGCTGCAGGCGTTGCGGCAACGCCACGACTTCTTCCATGCGCAAGGCTGCCGCTTGTCGGATCACGGGTTGAATCGAACCTTTGCCAGTTTCCGCCCGGCGGAGGAAATCGCCGCCATCTACGCCCGCGCGCGCAACGGCGAACCGCCAAACGAGGAAGAAACCGCCGCCTTTGCCACCTATGTGCTGGAACAAACCGCCCGCTGGGACGCCGAACGGGGCTGGGTGAAACAACTGCACTTGGGTGCCTTGCGCCGCGTCAACAGCCGCATGACCCGGCAACTGGGACCCGATACCGGTTTCGATTCCATCGGCGACTGGCTGCAAGCCGAGGCGCTTGCCCGGTTTATGGACCGGCTGGATAGCGACGACGCCTTGCCGCGCATGATCCTCTACAACCTGAACCCATCCGATAACTACGTCCTGGCAACAATGATCGGCAACTTCCAGGGGGGCGGCATTCCGGGCAAGATACAGTGGGGCTCGGGCTGGTGGTTCCTGGATCAGATGGACGGCATGACCTGGCAGCTCAACGATCTCTCCAACCTGGGGCTGCTCTCGCGCTTTGTCGGGATGTTGACCGATTCCCGCTCTTTCATGTCGTTCCCCCGCCACGAATATTTTCGCCGCCTGCTGTGCAACCTGCTGGGCAGCGATGTGGAACAGGGATTGCTGCCGGCGGACGATTCCATTCTGGTCCCGCTGGTACGCGGTATCTGCCACGACAACGCCGTCGACTACTTCCGCTTCGCAAAGCCGGCATCCGCCTAGAGGATAGCAGATTGAAGTATCCTACCGTCAACCCCCGCACGGTACTGATTACCGGTTGTTCAACCGGGATCGGGGCCGCGACGGCGCTGTATCTCAAGGAACGCGGTTGGCTGGTCATTCCCACCGCCCGCCAGGAGGCGGATCTGGAGAATCTGCGCCGGACCGGTTTCGAGCCCATCGCCATGGACATGGCCGACGCCGATTCGGTGGCGCAGGGCGCCGCCGAGGCGTTGGCGCGGTGCGACCAACGTCTAGGCGCGGTGGTTAATAACGCGGGCTATGGACAATCGGGCGCGCTGGAAGATCTGTCGCGCGATCATCTGCGCCGACAATTCGAAGTAAACGTGTTGGGCTTGCAGGATTTGACCAATCGACTGGTACCGGCCATGCGGACACAAGGATACGGACGGGTCGTCCACATCAGCTCCGTGGTGGGCCAAGTTAGTATTCCTTTTCTGGGCGCCTATTCCGCCTCGAAGTTCGCGGTGGAAGCCTTGGCTGACGCCCAGCGCGTGGAATTACGGGGTAGCGGGATCGCCGTGGCGGTGGTTGAGCCCGGCCCCATCATCACCGAATTCCGCCGCACCGCAGCCCGGCGGGCCGCGGCTACCCTTGACCTGGACCGGTCGCGCAACGCGGCCTTGTACCGGGCCGAGCTGGAACGACGGGAAAACCATACCCGACAGCCCGACTTCATCAACAAGACACCCCTCGACGTGGCGATTAAGATTGCGCATGCCCTCGAGGCGGACCGGCCGCGCCGACGCTACCTGATCACGCTGCCCGCTTACATCGGCTACTTCATGCGACGGGTTGCACCGTACGCGCTGATCGACGCCGTACTGGCCCGCAAGGCGCCCTGACGGGAAGCCGGCTATATCAGCCGGCCCTCAAAGCGGCGTCCGCTTCATACACGGTTGACCCCATTGACCACATTACGCTTGCTGTCGTCAACCATGTCACTCGCGTCAACAAGGTCAATACGGTCACCAACACCCCTCTTTCCACCACTGGAAAAAACCCTTGGTCAACGAAAGGACCGTGCCGGCGCCCGTAAGCGTCGCCGTACGCGTCCACCGGATCTCCGTGTTCTCTCAGACAAGATGATGTTCTGGGCATGTTCAATCTGGCTGATAAACATGCGTATAGCGCGAGCGTTGCGGGGTCATGATACGCCAGGTGGGATCCGCGACAGGGAACTTCGGTTTCGTGATACGTTTTATTGTACGGCGTGGCCGATAAGATGGATCAGCGCAGCAAGGTTTCCAGCCAGGCGTCGAGGTCGGCGCCGCGCACGTCGCGGGCGCGGATGACGCCTTGGGCGTCGACCAGGAAGTTACGCGCTTCACCGAATATGCCGAGCTGAGCCGGCACTTGCCGGTCGACCTGCCACTGCGGCCACTGCGCGCCGGCGGCCTGCGCCTGGCGACGGGCTTGTGCCACATCGGGAATCAGCGGGATACCAATGATCTCGAAACCGAGCGGCCGGTAGCGCGCGTAGCTTTCGCGCAAGGCCGGTAACTGGCGCTGCCAGACGGCGAACCCGGGTACCCAGAAATCGACCAGCACCACGCGGCCCTGGAAATGGTCCAGATTCCAGGTGCGTCCCTGCGCGTCCCGTCCCGCAATACTCGGCAAGCGCCGACCCGGCGCAAAGCGGGCTGCCGTGCGATGGCGTTCCATGGTGGAAAGGGTGATCGAATCGCGTCCCGTCGCACGCGGTCGCGTCACCTGCAACGGATCGCCCGGTCCGGTGCCGCCCCGCCACGGGTAGGCGATCGGGTCGTAATGCGGACTGGCGCGAAATTGGCGCATCAGTTCGGCAATCGCCGCCTCATTGCCCTGGCGTGCATGAATTTCAGCCAGGAGCACGTAGAGACGCTGCACATTGCGGATGGGCCGGTCCTGAAAACGAGTGCGCGCGTTTTCCAGCAACGTCAAGGCTTCGGCCTTTTCCCCTCGCATCAACCCGCGCACGGAGGCCTCGAGGTGCAACGCCTCGATATAGTCCTCCCAGTGCCCCGCCTGTTCCGCCGCCGCCCGGGCTGCGGCCAACTCGTCGTAGACCTGCTGCCACTGGGCTTCCGAGTGATACTCGTGCGCCATCATCTGCACGCGGCTTAACAAAGCGCGCAAATCCGATGGCCCGGCCGCGGCACCCATAACCGTCATCAGCAGCCACAGGGCTGCGCCTGTAATCAAATATCGCTCAACCTGTTTTTGCATATTGCACCACCTCACGTGTAGATACTACGAAAAGGCTTAAAATGCAATACAGGCATCCGGTTGGAAGGACACCTACCACGACCCATACCGGTTCGTGTACCGGTCCCTACAAGTGCGTTTCGTGTGCCAGCCCTTTTTGACTGTCAAACGCGTACGCGGTGCCGCCGCTGGTCACGACGGCGCGGTCCGGCGCGACGGCCAGCTGCAGGTCGTCGACCCCGTGGGCGTTTCGCGCAATATTGGCCAGGCAAAGCGCCTTTTCCACACCGTCCCCGCGCTGATAGTTCCAGACCTCGTCCGGCTGGGCCAGTCGTGGCCCGTCATAAATGGATTCGTCCGCCCAACCGGATAATCGGTCGGCCACCTCGGCCAGCGAAGCCTCGCCGGCTCCGGCCACACTCACCGGATTACGTTCCAGGGCCGCCTGCAGGAACGGGCCCCATTCCATGCGGGTGGCATCCCGGTAGGCATAAAAGGCTAGATCCGCCACGGGCACATTGGCCCGTTGCGTTTCCAGATATTCGATAATGGCTAAGCGTTCCATATCCGGCGTAATCGCGAGCCGGGGTGCCGCGACAAATTGCTTGGCCCCGTCCGCATCAGGAAACCGCGGGATAACGCGACAGAAAGCGATCAAATCCTCCAGAATCACATCGCCGCGCGCGTTCTGGCACTGGAATTGTTCGCGCAGCCGGTCCAGATCCTCAGGCTTACGCAAATCCACTTTGTGCTGCTTGAAGAAGGCCTCGAAGAGGTTCATGGAGATGCGGTCCGGTATCGGATCCGGGTAGAACTCGTCCTCGTCGATCTCACAAATCAGTTTGTCGCGGGTGGCGTCGCTGACGCGATAGGGGCTGTTGTGCTCATAGGCGTAAAGGCGTTCGGCCGGAATGTAACGTGTTTTACCATGACACTGCCCGACCACCTGAAAGCAGGTTTGCAACCGGCTTTCCTGGCGCAGGAAGTTGGCGATGATTTCCGCGTTGACCTCGGTCACCAGAAACGCCGACAGATTCTGCTTGAAGTGTTTGTAGGCGGCGGAATCGATGGTGGCCTCGGGATAGACGGAATGGATATAGCCGCTTTGGTGCGCGACGATGGTGATTTGCTCGTTGCGCAGGGCCCGCTGCGCCTTGTAGGTGATTTCGGTCCCGTTAAACCACATGTTCCGGGTGACAATGCGCCGGTTGTTCGTCAATATGCCCTCGCGCACATCGACAAAATTTTGTGAGTGGAGCGGCGTGGCCAGCAGATAGATATCGGCCAGCGGTATCCGGCAAACGACGAACAACGCCGCCGCGTAGAGCGTCGAGAGGGAGACGCATTCGCCCGCCCCTTCCCGGTAGCCCTCGCGGAACCGAAACGCGTCCATGGCTTCCACCGTTTCCGTTTTCCAGTACGGGATGACGTCCGTCGTATATTTATCCAATCCAAAATGGCGGCGGATATCGATATCGAAATAGTATTTATCGCCTTCGTAGCCGAACAGGGCGTTGCTGCGGCTCAAGGTCTTTTCATCTACTATATCCCGGAATCGGGTCAGCTCGGCTTCCTTCCGGGTTAGGCCCCAGGTGTCCAGATCGAGGTTGAATTCGTAGTGGTCCATGATGAACTGCTTCAGACGGAGCACGCGCCGGTAGGGATTCTGGCGTTCGATGTTCTTGAACCAGGGATCATCCCGCCACGCCCAGAT